>NZ_JAFLWD010000008.1:0-196384 GCF_017316105.1 Candidatus Enterococcus ikei | reverse complement strand
TTGAATCCGTTCACTTTTCTTTCGTTCATAGCTTATTTTTTATATTCTTTATTTATTCGATTTATGCTTGAAATAGTTAAACGATATCTGTTCTTCAAATCCTATCAAGCAATATAAATGATAGGTAGCCTCATCCATCAGTGATTATTTTTTAGCTTGCTTTCTATTAAATATTATCAAGGCTGCAACTGCTGATAATACGGCTCCAATAATCATTAAAATTGGAGATTTAATTTCCCCAGTTTTTAGTAGACGCTGCTGATTTCCGTCACTTTTTTCATTTGGAATACTGCTATTACTTTGAGTGGTGTTCGTTGTTTCTGTGGTCGATGTTTCACTAGACGACTCTGCTTCACTAGTTTCGGATGTTTCCGTCACTTCTATAAGGTTGGTTCTGGCTGTTTTCAATTCTTGAGTCGTTTGTTTGATTTTGTTACGACTAACGGCTTGCGGTGTTTCTTTTGCTATTTGCACGAGGTTGATAGCTTCTGTTTTTTTATCATTCCAAGGTGTCCAGCTTTCTGGTGTGTAGTCGTCTTTCTTTAGTTCATTATTTTCTTCAATAACTGTTTCTAATTCTTGGATGTCCGTTGGTTGAACAATTTCTTCAGTTGTTACTAATTGGTTGATCAGTGTTTCAGCAGCTTCTTCTAAATCAGTAAGTGTTGAATTTTCATTGTCTACCACAGTTTGAGCGTTCTCTTTGACCTCAGTTAATTTTTTGGCAGATGAATCTGTCAATTCTTCTAAATCAACACTTTCAACTTCATCGATTTTATCTGTGATCACATCAATGGCTTGATTCACATTTCCGTTACCAACACCACCATTGGCATAATTAGTTAGACTGGCATTTCTTGATTGTGGTGTTCCATCCTCGTCTAGAGTATTCGCATTGTTTACATATTTTACTGATGAGTCTGTGACTTTTGTACTGTAATTAACAACTGCCGAAACGTATCCTTTGTCTCCGCTATAACTTCCTAAGCTTTGTAGCGATAGTATAAAGCCATTCACAGTAGGAATTACGCTTGTTATATCTCCTTGAATATTGCTTGGGAGTTGATATTTTTTTAAACTTACTTTATCTGCATTACGATAGTTAACACCGAATGAATCGCCAAGCAACTGTTGACCTGCTCCCAAGCTATCATTAATGATTGGCAGCAGCAGGTTTTGTCCAGAATTATTGATCGTGATCGTCCAATTTATTTTTTGAGGATCTAATGAATCGAATTTTCCGCTTTTAAAAATAGTTGTCGGATTCGTCGTTCCAGTACTTACACCGTTAATTTTGTTTACCATAAGTTCAAGATCACTAGTTGCACCGTTGATTGGTAACGGGATTGGATTGACGCCTTCTGTAGTTTGATTACTCACAAGTTTGACCCAAAAGAAAAATTGACCACTGATTGTATTATGATCTGTAACATAATCATTAAATGTAACCGTAACTTTATTAGTTGCTCGATCGATTTTTGCTATACCGATCTCAGTGCCATTTTCACTAAGTAATGGAAAATCATTGTAATTTACCATTTGTAAAATAGCCGGTAACTCAAACGTCAGTTCATCCCCTGCTTGTGCTTCATCAGGAAGATAAAATGAGTAATTGACTTTGATTTTGTCACTGCTTTTCACACGATGAATCGGATTATTCGCAATGTCAGTCAAGCTCACATTCGTTAATAGCTCAGAACCATATTCTTTTTTTGCTTTAACAATAGGTTGTTGCTTTGTCTGACTCTCGGTGGTACTTTCCTCAGTCGCGGATATGGTACTATCAAGACTTTCAGTACTACTATTTTCAGCTTGCTGTTCAAGGAGCTCTTTACTCGAAGTCACGTAAGATTCAGTTGTACTAGAATTAGTTTCTACTGCGTTTGTTTTCATCGAAATCCCTGTAACCATCAGCCAGAAAATAAATAATAACATGCTGATTTTACCCAATCGTTTTATCCTTCGCATCGTTTTACCCTCCGTTTTTAACAACTTTTTTATTAATTTTTATTATATAGCTATTATTTGACGCTGAACATTGATTTGCTTATGATAAACGAAAGTATTGATTTCTTGCAAAAAAGAAACTTTCAGCTTAAAATTAAATAATAGATGTTATTTATAAAATGGAGGAATGATTTTATGAAGAAAAAAATTGGTTTTTTTGTCGGAAGTTTGAGAAAAGACTCTTATAGTAAAGCAGTCGCAGTTGCTATTTCAAGTTTATTCCCAGAAGAATATGAACCTGTTTTTATCAACTTACAGGAATTAGAGATGTATAACCAAGATTTGGATGACGAAGGAACGCCTCCAGCTGCTTGGACAAAATTTAGAGATGAAGTAAAACAACTTTCTGGTCTGGTTTTTGTCACACCAGAGTATAACCGCTCTGTTCCAGGAGTTTTAAAAAATGCTTTAGACGTTGGTTCCCGTCCTTATGGTCAAAATGTTTGGGATGGTAAACCTGGCTTAGTTGTTAGCGTATCACCTGGCGCATTAAGTGCTTTCGGTGCAAATCATCATTTGCGCCAATCACTGGTTTTCCTTAATGTTCCTACCCTACAACAGCCTGAAGCTTATATCGGTAATGTTGTGAATTTAATCAATGAGGATGGAACTATTGCTGAAAATACCATGAGTTTTTTCAAAACAATCGTTGATTCTTATCTTACCTTTTTAAAGAAAAATAGTTAATTGTATTTAAATAGTCTAAACCAACGTTGAAAAACTGTTTGGTTTAGACTATTTTTTTACTTTATTTTTTCTTCTTTTTCTTCTTCTTATTTTTCTTCACCATGTGATTCATGGCCATTTTACCAAGTTTTCCTTTGATACCTCCGCCAAGCATTTGATCCATACCTGGGATGTCCATATTTCCTTTAGACATTTGCTGCATCATTTTTTTAGATTCTTTGAATTGTTTGATCATTCGATTGACTTCAACCACATTATTTCCTGAACCGGCAGCAATTCTCCGACGGCGGCTTGGGTTCAATAGATCTGGATTTTCTCTTTCAGCTGGTGTCATTGAAAGAACCATTGCTTTTTTACGTGCCACATCTTTAGGGTCGACTTTGACATTTTCTAAGCCAGGCATATTGTTCATTCCAGGGATCATTTTTAATAGATCTTCTATTGGTCCCATACCCATTACTTGATCCAATTGTTCGATAAAATCATTGAAATCAAAGCTGTTTTCTTTCATTTTTATCGCAAGTTCTTCAGCTTTTTTCTCATCATAATCTTGCTGGGCTTTTTCGATCAGAGTCAGCATATCCCCCATACCTAAAATACGGCTGGACATACGATCTGGATGGAAAATTTCTAAATCTGTTAGTTTTTCACCGGAACCGATGAATTTAATCGGCGCTCCTGTTACAGCACGAATAGACAATGCCGCACCACCACGAGTATCACCATCAAGTTTGGTGATAACAACCCCAGTTATTCCTAGTTGTTGATTAAAGCTATCTGCTACATTCACTGCGTCTTGACCAGTCATTGCATCTACTACGAGTAATATCTCATCCGGTTCTGCAACATTTTTGATTTGTTTCAGCTCGTCCATCAGCGCTTCATCAACATGAAGACGACCAGCCGTATCAATCAAAACATAATCATTTTTCTTTTCTTTCGCCAGTTCCATTCCTTGGCGAACGATTTCTACAGGATCTGTATCAGTACCCATATCAAAGACTGGCACATCTAATTGTTGGCCTAGTACTTTCAATTGATCGATTGCAGCAGGACGATAAATATCGGCTGCAATCATCAATGGGCGAGCATTTTCAGTTTTGATTAAGTGTTTGGCTAACTTTCCACCGAAAGTTGTCTTACCTGCCCCTTGTAGACCGGCCATCATGATCACAGTTGGGATTCGCTCAGATTTGTTCAAGCTAACCGTTTCTGATCCAAGTGTGGCTGTTAATTCTTCATCCACAATTTTAACGATTTGTTGTGCAGGTGATAAACTTTCAAGAACTTCAACACCGACTGCTCGTTCACGGACACGTTTGGTAAAATCTTTCACAACTTGTAAATTTACATCGGCTTCCAATAATGCCAGACGTATTTCTCTCATCATTTCTTTTACGTCAGCTTCAGATACTTTTCCTTTACGACGTAATTTGCTCATTGCCTGTTGCAGGCGATCTGTTAAACTTTCAAAAGCCATAATCTCATTCCTCTACTTCTTGTATTTGTTCTATATAATTAGCAAGCGTTGTATCTTTTGGGTAGGTTTCGTTTACATATTTTTTCAGTCCATCTAATAATTCACCGCGTACAATATAATCAGAAAATAAATGAAGCTTTTTTTCATATTCTTCTAAAATTTTTCCTGTACGTTTGATATTATCATAAACAGCTTGACGGCTAACTTCGTATTCTTCTGCGATCTCACCTAATGAAAAATCATCAGCATAATACATCTCCATATAATTCATTTGTTTTTCTGTCAACAAAGTGGAGTAAAATTCAAACAACGCGTTCATTCGATTGGTTTTTTCAATTTCCATACTTGTTGCTCCTATCTTCAATCCCTATTAGGTTACCGATTTCTAGATGATTAGTCAATAGTTCTTGTTTGATTTTCAAGGATTTTTTCAAAAGAGTCTATTAGATGGTCATAATAGCTTTGGGCATTTGCGCAAAAATCATTTTTGGAAAAACGTTCTTTTACTATTTCTTGCCTATTTTTATGCTGACGATAACCAGTTAAAACAGCTTCTGACAAGGATCCATTGAACAATTGCTTTAATGTTGTCAAAGAAACTGGAAATAAACTCTCCACTTCCTCTTCTTGTAAGTCAAAATTCTCCAAAATGATTTCCTTACGAACCAAGTAAACATTTGTAAATTCATTATCAATAAATGTGCCTAAATCTATCTCTACAGGGAAAACACCTAAGAATTCAGCCATATCAGCAGAAACTTCAATACCTAATTCTTCTTTTACTTCTCTAAAACCATCAAGAACAGTCTCTTCTTCTAATAAATGTCCTGCAGCTGTGATATCTAATTGGTTAGGAAAATCTTTTTTTAAAGAGGAGCGTTTTTGAAAATAAATGATAACATCTTCTTTGTTAATCGTGTAAAACCAGCAATGAAAGGTTTCATGCCATAGTCCTTTTGCATGAGCTGTTTGTCTTGTGGCAGTTCCAATCTGCTGGTAATTCTCATCAAAAATCTTTAAGACTTCATTTTCTGCCATCATAAACCTCACAATCAATTTGTGTTTGCCAGTCACTTTCTGAAACAACCGTCAACCCTTTAGTGATAAAATAAGCTGTGGCTACTCCACAACCACTTCTATGGTTACCGGAAAAAGTGCCGTCGTAAATACTATTGCCACCACAAGATGGGCTATTTTCTTTCAAGATAATTGTTGTGATATTGTTTTCAACTAGTTTTTGATGCGCAATGATTGCTCCTTGTTTAAACACATCCGTCATATCCTCACCTGTTTTCGTAAGAACCTTCGCCTTATTCTTCCAGACATCAAACCCGTCTCCACCTATTATTTCAGCGGGTTCTCTAGGAATCGGTAAACCACTTAAAACTTCAGGACATACAAGCATTGCTAGTCCATCTGCTACTAATTTTTTTAAAGCACCGATCTCTTTTGCTTGCCCATCATAACGGCAACATATCCCACCAAGACATGCACTAACACCAATCATTTGCTTCCCTCATTTCAATCTTTATTATTATACCATTTCTTTTGCTTTGAAAGTAGTTTTAGAAACATTCCATAAAGTTTTTGATACCTGCAAATCTGTGATAAAATGACGTTGTATTTATTTCGTATTTAAAGGAGCCAAATAGATGAAGAAAGTACTCGTTGTCGATGATGAACCATCGATCCTAACGTTATTAACATTTAATTTAGAAAAAGACGGTTATGAAGTAATGACCGCTGAGGATGGTGCTGTTGGTTATGAATTAGCGCTGTCCAACCAATTTGATTTTATCATCTTAGATGTTATGTTGCCAAATATGGACGGCTTAGAAATCACAAAATCACTACGTAGAGAAAAAATCGATACACCTATTTTGATTTTAACCGCTAAAGATGATCAGGTTGATAAAATCATCGGTTTAGAAATCGGGGCAGATGATTATTTAACAAAACCGTTTAGTCCTAGAGAAGTTCTTGCAAGAATGAAAGCTATTTTCCGCCGTTTAAAACCTGCCTCCAGCAAGTCAGAAGAATTTGACGAAACGACTAAAGCACCTTTAGTATTAGGTGAAATCAGTGTTGATGAACAAAATTATCAAGTGAACGTTCGTGGTAAAAAAATTGAGCTGACCCCAAAGGAATTTGAGCTTTTAGTTTATTTCATCAAGCGTAAAGACCGAGTGATCGACCGCGATACTTTATTAGATCGTATTTGGAACTATGACTTTGCAGGCCAAAGTCGAATTGTTGACGTTCATGTTAGCCATTTGAGAGATAAAATTGAAATCGATCCGAAAAGACCAGAATACTTGGTAACAGTAAGAGGATTTGGCTATCGCTTTCAGGAGCCTAAAAAATGAAGAAACGCCAACGAATCGAATATCTTTTAGTTTGGGTCATGATGGTTGCTTTATTTATCGGTAGTGTTTTATTGACGAACTACTTTTTCAAAAAGGAATTATTAACCCAACAAGAAGAATATTTACAAAAAAAAGGAACATTGCTTCTTGATCAGCTTCCTTCTGAACTGTTTGTGACACAAACAGTTTCTGCCCAACAAAAAAAACTTGTTGATCATTATTCGACGGATGAAAATGAGCGATTAACTTTGATGAATGCCAAAGGAGACATTTTTTACGACAGTTCTAACTCAACGCTACACGATTCAAGAAGCAGCCGACCTGAAATAAAAGCTATTCTTTCAGGTGCTGATTTTGGCTCTGCTTTAAGAAAGAGTGCTACTGTAAATAAAGAATTGCTTTATTTAGCATTACCAATACGGGAAAAAGGCGAACTTATCGGTATTATTCGTGTGGCAGAAGAAACAACTCAGTTTTCAAATAGCATTCAATCATTTCGAAGGTACATTTTATTTACTTTAGGCATTTTATTTTTAATTATCACAGCCTTTGTATTTTTGTTACTTCATCAAAAAAATGAACCTCTCGTCACGGTTTTACCCGTCTTGAAAAAAATTGTGAAATATCCTGATGAAGCTCGCTCAATCATCCAGGATTCGCCTGAATGGAATGAGCTTTACCAAACCGTCAATGTCTTAAGCCAACAAATGAGCCAAACTTATTTAGCTTATACATCAACTGAGGAACAGTTTCACGCCTTATTAGATGAATTGATGATCGGTGTATTTATTATTGATGTCAAAGGAAAACTACAGCTGATCAACCCTAAAATGCTTGAAATCTTAACAATCAAAGAAAATGATGCAGGGAAAGATTATTTTGACGTAATCAAAGAACCAGCTTTAATCCATCTGATTCATCAAGTCATCACAGAAAAAAGTTCTATACACCAAGAAATTAAACTAACAGACCTACCAAATGAAACAATTTTAGATATGTCTTTACGATTCATAGAAGAAGATGGCAATGATTATCAAGTTTTAGGTATCGCCTATGATTTAACTCGTGTAAGACAACTAGAAAAAATGCAAAAAGACTTTGTCAGCAATGTTTCTCATGAGTTAAAAACACCTGTTACTTCTTTATTAGGCTTTACTGAAACACTGTTAGATGGAGCAAAAGATGATCCTGAAACGCTCTCTCAATTTTTAGAAATCATGCAAAAAGATGCGTTGCGGCTACAACAGTTGATTCAAGAGATTTTACAACTATCACGTGATGGTAAAAATATATCCTATGATGATCAAGAGCTGCTCTTACTATCATTCACTCAAGAAATTTTGCGGTCATATCGTAAACCAATCAAAGAAAAGAATTTAACTATACAAATTATCGGAAATGAAACAATAAAATATACTACAAAGTATGAGCTTTTTTATCCAATTATCAAAAATTTGATTGAAAATGCGATACAATATTCCCAAACGGACGGAACGATCACTATTGAATTTGGTTTCGAGGATGAATTCTTTTTTGTAGTCAAAGATAGTGGGATCGGGATTAGTTTGGAAGATCAAGAGCGGATTTTTGAACGCTTTTATCGAGTGGATAAAGCACGCAGCCGCCATTCTGGCGGAACTGGTTTAGGCTTGTCGATCGTACACAATTATACTGAATTATTAGGTGGTTCGGTAAGTATCGACAGCCATCTGGGACTGGGTTCATCCTTTAAGATCAGCTTACCTAAAAATAGTTAAATCAAAAAGAGGCGAATGTTTTCACATCCAGCCTCTTTTTGATTATTTTAGGGGAAGAATTTATTTTTTTGTGATTGTGCCAGCTACATCCCGTTCTACTTTCATACCAGTCATTGGCAAGTAGCCCAATTCTTTTACAACTCCATTTTGAACATCATCTGATACCATAAAATCTAGAAAAGCTTGCACGTTTTCGTCAGGTTGGCCTTTTGTATACATGTGCTCATATGACCAAATTTTCCAAGAATTGTCCGCAACGTTTTCTTCGGTTGGTTTTACATCATCGACACTTAAAGCTACTGTTGAGTCATCCATATATGAAAAAGCAAGATAACTGATAGCTCCTGGCGTTTGAGCAACGATTTGACGAACAGTTCCAGATGAATCTTGTTCTTGAGATTGAACTGCTTTTGCTCCATCTAGTCCCCATTTTTCAAAGGTTGCTCGCGTTCCGCTACCGCTTGGACGGTTGATTACTGCGATTTCTTGATCTTTTCCGCCTAGATCTTTCCAGTTTTTAGTTTTTCCGGTAAAAATATCGATCAATTCTTGTTTGCTAATGTTTTTAACGCCGACATCTTTATTGACCACAGGGCCCATTCCAACCACCGCGACACGATGGTCAACAAGTTTTGATGCATCTACGCCCGATTTTTCTTCAGCAAAAACATCAGAATTACCAATCGTTACAGCGCCATCGGCAACTTGAGAAAGTCCAGTTCCGCTACCGCCTCCTTGAACTGAAATTGTATAATTAGCATGCTCAGCAACAAATTGATCTTTTGCTGCATCCACTAAAGGTTGTAAGGCAGTTGAACCCACTGCTACGATTTTAACAGGTTGATTACTGTTACTTCCGCTATCTTTAGATTTATTACTACTCTCACTAGTTGCAGCTCCTTGGTTGCCGCATCCTGCGATTAAAAGTCCTACACTTAAAACAATTGCTGATAATAAACGTTTCTTCATTTCTACACGTCCTTTTCAATTAGTTACAAGCTTAGTTTAACAGCGGTGTGTTAATTCTGTTTCAACGTTCTGTAAATAATGAGTAAAGGAATGTAAAGGTTTTGTTGAGAAAAAAATAGATGTAGGACAAAACACTTCGAGTTTTATTAAGACCACCAAAAATTCAAATAAACGGTGTGAACAAGTCAAGTTCTTCGGAAATTTCCTAAAAAACCACACCATGCGTTTTATGCATTGCGCGGTTATTAGTCCAATTGTTCGAACCTAAACGACTTTTGTTACATCTTAATCTAAAATCTGAATATATCTATAAGTTGATGCACTTATTTCTCCATGCTAGCTGTTCTTGTATCAGCCTTTTAATTTTTTATATATTTTTCGATACGTTTCATTGCTTCTTTGAGTGTCTTCAAATCTGCTGCATAACTAATCCGTACATAGCCTTCTGCCTCTTTACCAAAAGCAACACCTGGGATGATAGCCACCGCTTGTTTCTGGGCTAAATCCACACAAAACTGCATGGAATCCTGCTCATATCCTTCAGGAATTTTAGCAAAGATATAGAAAGCCCCATTAGGCCGAGCTACCTCAAACCCTAAAGCGGTCATTTGATTATAAACAAAATCTCGACGCTCACGGTATTCTTCTTTCATAACTGCCGCATCATTCATGCCTTCAATTAAAGCTCTAACTGCGGCTTTTTGTGAAATAGTAGATGCTGCTGTGACCAAATATTGATGAACTTTGATTATTTCAGCGATCAAATTTTCTGGTCCAAAGATAAAACCTATTCTCCAGCCAGTCATTGCGTGCGATTTTGATAAACCATTGATTAAAATCGTTTGTTCTGGAATAAACTCTGCAATTGAAACATGCTGATCTTCATAAGTCAATTCACTGTAGATTTCATCACTGATCACAAAAATAGGATAGTTTTTCAATACTTCTGAAATTGCTCTTACTTCTTCACGATTGTACGTCACACCTGTAGGATTACTTGGATAGTTTAAAATAATTGCTTTGACCTTATCACCGTGTTCTGTCATCGCCTCTTCAATCATTTCTGGTGTTAAAATAAAATTATTTGAACTTGTATCAATATAAACTGGCTCCGCTTGAGCTAAAGTAATCACTGGTTCATATCCTGGGTAAATCGGCGCAGGCATCAACACTTTATCCCCTGGTTCTAAAATAGACAATAAGCTTGATGAAATCGCTTCAGTCGCTCCAACAGTTACTAAAACTTCTGAAGATGGTTGATAACTTACTCCATATTTTTCTTTCATAAAAAAGGTTGCTGCTTCACGAACATCCGTTAAACCAGCCATTCCTGAATAATGTGAAAAGTTATTATTGATTGCATCATGGGCTGCCGTTTTTACATGCTCTGGCGTATTAAAATCCGGCTCTCCCAACGTAAGTTTTATAATTCCTTCAATATTCGTTACTTGCTCGTCGAACTGGCGAATCGTTGAAACGGCAATTTTATATACTTGCTTGTTAAATCTCTTAGTTAAATCCATGAGACACCCTCCCAGACCTTCAACTTTTATCGCTTTTTGCGTTAGTTGAATTTTTCTTAATGGAATTATAATAGCATAATAAACTGTAAAATGAAATTTGTATTTCAAAAAAACAGGTTTTTCTTTTCGTTTTCACATATTTTTCTTGCAC
This sequence comes from Candidatus Enterococcus ikei, assembly GCF_017316105.1. Taxonomy (NCBI): domain Bacteria; kingdom Bacillati; phylum Bacillota; class Bacilli; order Lactobacillales; family Enterococcaceae; genus Enterococcus; species Candidatus Enterococcus ikei. The sequence goes on along the minus strand of NZ_JAFLWD010000008.1, from coordinate 185,444 downwards.
AAATTTCTCTGCTTCTTTATAGTTATAAGAAATGAAGGGAGCACGCAAATATGAAAGGCATTCGAAAGATCACACCTTATATTCCAGGAGAACAACCAGACTATCCACATATGATCAAACTAAACACAAACGAAAATCCCTATCCACCCTCACCGAAAGTAGCTAGTGCATTAAAACATTTTGATACAGAACAATTAAAACGATACAGCTCTATAGATAATTTGTCTCTGAAAAAAGCTCTTGGAAAAAAATACGGACTATCTTCTGATCATTTTTTAATTGGAAATGGTTCAGATGAAGTGTTAGCTTTTTGTTTTCTAGCATTTTTCAATAGTTCTGATCCTATTTTATTTCCCGATATCACGTATGGATTTTATAAAGTTTGGGCAGACTTATTTCAGATTCCTTTTAAAGAAATCCCGTTAACCGATGATTTTGAAATAGATTTAGAGGCTTACAATCAATTAAATGGGGGGATAATTATTGCTAACCCCAATGCGCCTACAGGCTTGTTTAAATCATTTACTGAAATCAAGTATCTCCTAAAAAAGCATCCAGAAGTTATCGTGATTATTGATGAGGCTTATATTGATTTTGCTGGACACTCTGCAGTTTCCCTTCTAGATAATTACCCGAATCTAATCGTTATTCGGACTTTTTCAAAATCAAGTTCTTTGGCAGGCTTGCGAGTGGGTTATGCCATAGGAAATCCTAAATATATTCAAATTGCGGAGAGTATAAAATCCTCCTTTAATCCTTATTCTGTAGATATGTTAGCTGAAAGATTAGCAGTTGCTGCAGTTGAAGATGAAGAATACTATGTAGAACTATCGAAGAAAATTTGTAAAACAAGAGATTGGTTTGCAGAAAGCATCAAAACATTCGGTTTCTCTTCATTCGTTTCAAAAACAAATTTTGTACTTCTAACACACCCGAATTTAAATAGTGAAGATCTTTATCATTATTTGGAAACGCAAGATGTATTCGTTCGTTATTTCTCAAAAATCGAGAGATTAAAAAATTATCTACGCGTTTCGATTGGAACACAAGAAGAAATGGAAAAAGTGGCTCAACTGATAGGAAATTTTGCCAAAGATAACCATCGTGACTTCTAGAATTGTTTTCGGAGTTAAACCGTTCTGATCCCACCGTTTATCCGACTTTCACGTGACTGGGATGTGATTCAACGGATTCTATCAAAAGATGCACAGATATACTGATCCATTGAAGATTTATAAATTTTTTTCTCCATTATTTTTATATACCAATTAAATTTTTTCTCATAGAACAATATTTACACTAAAAAAACCACCTTTTTAACACGGGTGGTTTTTTTATATAAGACTATTTTTAACCTAAGCAGAATTTAACTAATTTTAGCAGTTTCAAAATAACTGTTTTAATTCTTTAATAAAATATTGACCAATATCACTTATCGTTTTATTCTTTTGATAAAGTATACAGATTTTGTTATTTGTACTTTCTGCTAACGGAATCAACTTTATTTCTTTTTTAGTAAAACCTGTCACAACACCAGAACCTGACGCGTAAGCCTCAGTTTCAACAAGTAAATTCATCAAAGTCCCGCGATCATTTGTATAAATCACAGTTTCTTGTTCTTGATTTTCGATTAGGTCTTCTGAAAAATAGGCAAAGTTACTACCTTCTTGGGTAAATCGAACTTGAGGATAGCAGCATAATTGTTCCAGCTGGATTTCTTTTTGTGCGGCTAATGGGTGATTTTTCCCAAGAAAAATATGCGTTTTAAAGCTACCTACGATCTCATACGTCAAATTAGCTTGCTCTAAATAGCGCTCGATCCCTGCTTGATTTTGACTATTTAAATAAATAATTCCTAATTCGCTATGATAACTCTTTACATCTTCAATTACTTTTAATGTGGTAGTTTCAAATACTCGAAAGTTTTTGTATTGCTCTTTGAATTGCTGGATCACTTTGCCCATGACTTCCCCTAAGAAATCATAATGCTGAGAAGAAATCGAAAACCGTTCACTCGTAGTCACTTCTTGGTAGCGATTTTCAATCATTTCCATCTGGGTCAAAATTTTTTCTGCATGTTCTAAAAATGTCAGCCCTTCATCAGTTAAGGAAGCGCCTTTGTTTGTACGGATAAATAAAGTAACGCCAATTTCTTCTTCTAATTCACGAATCCCATTAGACAAGCTTGGTTGAGTGATAAAAAGTTTTTTCGCAGCTTCTCTAAAACTACCATTATTCGCAACAGCTACCACATACTTCATTTGTTGTATGTTCATAATAGCCCTCCATCCTATTCAGAAAAATAGATTTTTCGTCCATTTAACGATTGGACTGGTCGATTATTAAATGGCAACATGCCTTCGTCGATTCGTTGGAAAAAATCATGATCCATTTCTTGAACCGTATCAAAAACAAACCAATGAACGGGCCCTTTAGTTGGCGGTGTTGTTAATGATCCTAAATAGTGAAAATGAGATTTTTTTTCAGGTAAAAAAATTGAAGGATCAAACCATTGTTGATGTGTTTCTGAATTCCAAACAAAAGCAGCCTGTTTTTTTGAAAATTTATTGTCTTCTTTAGTAATCATAAATAAACAACCAACTACTAAGTTATCACCAGAATTATTCATATGAACTAGATGAAATTCTAATGGACAGTGTTCCCCATCAAAAGTGTGCTCACTCGGTGTATGGAAATGAATATCTGTTAAATAATATTTTTCATCTTCAAAAATCACATAACTTTCTGTATTCGGTGGAACAAAATGGAACGTATTTTTAAATTCTTTTTCTGTAAATTCTTCTGTTTTATAATGAAATGCAATTGCTCTATCCGTCGTTCCACCATTGATCAACTCTTTTGATAGATTGACAGGAGATTGATAAGGATATTTAGCACCCGTTGAAAACCAATCACATAGCGTATGCCAGTGCTCTGGTCCAAGTTCTCCTGTATATCCCCACTCTACATCCATATTCCTAATATTTTTCATCAAACCCCACCTTCAGATTTTATCATTTGAATAACTGTATCTTATTTATTAATAACAGTCAATTTTGAAAAACTGTTTATGTATAATTTAAAGGCCTATTTTTTTAATAACCAAGATATAGCATATCAGAAGAAAGAGATCTATCAAGAAAAAAGCATGATTTTTGAGCGCTCATTCAAAATCATGCTTTTTTACTTTAAATTATTTATCTAACCAATTTTCAGGATCTTTTTTCCAGTTTTTCAATAAAGTAACATCACTTTGTTCGATATAGTTCGATTCTAACGCCGCTTCGATCAATGTTGAATAGTTGGTCAAGGTAATTAAATCCATATTATGCTCTGCAAATTTTTCTTTTCCTTTCGGCAATTCATAAGTGAAGATTGCCGCAACACCTAAAACATCGGCTCCTTCACGTTCTGCAGCCTCTGTTGCTTCCAATACACTTCCACCAGTTGAGATTAAATCTTCGATTACAACCATTTTTTGACCTTTAAAAATCCGACCTTCAATTTGATTGCCTTTCCCATGTTCTTTTGCTTTACTACGAATATAAACCATTGGTAAGTCTAAAATATCCGCTACCCATGCCGCATGAGGAATTCCTGCTGTTGCTGTTCCAGCAATTACTTCAACCTCTGGATAAGCCTGCTTGATTTTTTCTGCTAAACCTTTTGCAATTGCCTTACGAACAACTGGATAACTCATTGTGATACGATTATCGCAATAAATCGGGCTTTTAAGCCCACTTGCCCAGGTAAAAGGTTCATTAGGACTTAAAAATACGGCTTCAATTGCTAATAAGTCCTTAGCGATTGCTTTTGCTAATTCTGTCATTATTGTTCTCCGTTCCATTCGTTTTTTATCGATTTATAAGCTTCATAAGGTGTATTCGCTTGAGTAATTGGTCTGCCCACAACAATATAGGTCGAACCAATTTTTCTAGCATCACTTGGTGTTACAACTCGTTTTTGATCTCCAACTTCACTACCGCTTGGTCGAATGCCTGGAGTCAAACAAACAAATGTTTCACTCGTTTTTTGATGAATGAGTTCTGCTTCTAATGCTGAACAAACTACACCGTCTAGCCCAGCTTGTTCTGCGCATTTTGCATAATGAAGCACGCTTTCTTTTAGAGGAACGTCGATCAATTGATCCTGGTGCATTTCTGCTTCACTTGTTGATGTCAATTGTGTAACAGCGATCAATACTGGTACGTTTCCCCCTGGTTTTGTTCCTTTTATCAAACCTGCTTTAGCAGCTGCCATCATACGTTTACCACCAGCAGCATGAACATTCGTGATATCTACCCCTAATTTTGCTAAACCTGTCATAGCTTTTTCAACGGTATTCGGGATGTCGTGTAGTTTCAAATCAAGAAAAACGGAATGTCCCAACTCTTTTAACCAACGGACAATCTCAGGCCCTTCTTGATAAAACAATTCCATTCCTACTTTGACAAATAGGGCTTCGTCTTTCGGAAATTTTTCTAAAAACGCTTCTACTTCAACTTTAGAAGGGAAATCTAAAGCGATGATTGGTCGTTGGGTCATTGATTTTTCCCCTCTTTCACTTCTTTGATTAGTTGCTCCAATGATTCGATCCCGAGTTCTACCATTCTTTGAGGTAAGGCATCAATCAGTTTAGGACAGATATATGGGTCAGTGAAATTCGCTGTCCCAACCGCTACTGCACTTGATCCAGCCATAAACATTTCCAATACATCATCTACTGTTTGAACACCACCCATACCAATAATTGGTAAATTTGAAATTTGAGCTACTTGATGAATTAGTCGAATGGCAACTGGTTTGATTGCTGGACCAGACAGCCCTCCTGTTTGGTTAGCTAAAATCGGACGACGTGTTTTTAAATCAATCCGCATACCTAAAAGTGTATTGATCATTGAAAACCCATCGGCACCACCGGCTTCAATTGCTTGTGCGACTGGTACGATATCTGTCACATTGGGAGATAATTTGACATAAATCGGCACTTTAGCGACTTTTTTTACTGCTTGTGTTAATTGGAAAGCAACTTCTGGATCAGTCCCAAAAGCGATCCCACCATGTTTAACATTAGGACAGGAAATATTTAATTCGATTGCTTTTACATTTGGAGCATCACCGATTTTACTGCAGACTTCTACATAATCTTCTTCACAAGCACCCGCAACATTGGCGATGATCGGTAAATCATAGGCTTCCAAAGCTGGTAGCTTCGTGTTCATGACAACCTCCAAGCCAGGGTTTTGCAAGCCGATTGCATTTAGCATACCACTAGGTGTCTCTGCGACTCTTGGGGTAGGATTTCCAAAACGTGCCTGTGGTGTTGTTGCTTTGACCATGATCGATCCTAACTTTCCAAGATCATAATATTTAGCATATTCTTCGCCAAATCCAAAACAACCACTTGCAGGAATAATCGGATTTTTCAGCTCCAAGCCTGGAATACTAACAGCTAAAGGATTCTTTATCATAAAACCACCTCACTTGCTCTAAAAATAGGACCTTCGTCACATACTTTCACACTTTTAGTACCTGTTTCATCATCTGGGACATGACAAACACAGGCATAACAAGCACCCATTCCACAAGCCATCCGTTGCTCCATTGAAAGAAAGACATTTGGATTATCAGAAAAAACTTGAGCAACCATTTTTAACATGCCATTTGCGCCGCAAGCGTACACCGCATCAGGACGTTCTTTTTTTACAGCATCTAACAAAAGATTTCCTACATTTCCTTCAACCCCAAATGATCCATCATCTGTAGCAAATCTAGTGTCACCTAAAGCGATAAATTCATCTTGGAAATAAGCAACTTCTTTAGAAGCATAACCAAGAAAATGTACCACTTCCACACCTTTTTGCGTTAATTGTTTCGACAATTCATACATTGGCGGAATGCCAATGCCGCCACCAATTACATAAGCCTTTTGACCAGCTGTCAAAACCTCGGTATCAAATCCATTTCCTAAAGGACCCATGACATCTAATTTATCTCCGGCAACCATTTTAGAAAAGACGGTCGTTCCATCGCCTTCTGTCCGATAAATGATTGTACACGTTTTTGCTTGTTTATCAATTTGATTTAAACTTATCGGTCTTCTTAAAAGCATATCTTCTCTAGGAACCTTGATATGAATGAATTGACCTGGTTTTTCCATCTCGTTGACTAAATCGCCTGTTAAAGTCATTTGAAAAATTCTAGGAGCTAATTGTTTTTGAGAAACAATCGTCATAATTTCCTGTTTCATGTTTGCTACTCCTTTACAAAATATTGTAGAGAGGATGGGACAGAAATGTTTAACCTTTTATTTCTCGGAGTTTTACGCTTCTGTCCGAATATCTCTAGATTGCTTCAGTTGAGAAGGCTCTTGATTCTAAGACTTTCAAAATGGCTTCAGCTGTATCCAATGAAGTAAATAACGGCACACCATGCTCTACGGCTTCGCGACGAATCAAAAAGCCGTCTTGATTCAAGTCTGAACGATTTTTATCCATCGTATTTACAACTACTTGTGCTTCACCTGTACGAATCAAATCAAGCACTGTTTGGCCGCCCTTATGGTTTATTTTATCGACTGTTTTGACGCGTAAACCATTTTCTTCTAAGAATTTTGCTGTGCCTTTTGTCCCAATTAAACTATAACCGATAGCGTTGAAGCGTTTTGCTAAGTTCAGTGCTTCTTCTTTTGTCTCATCAGCGATTGTAAAAAGAACAGCTCCATAACTTGGCAATTGCAGACCAGAAGCTTCAAAAGCTTTATACAAGGCTTTTTCTAAACTATGATCAGATCCCATTACTTCACCTGTTGATTTCATTTCTGGACCTAAGTAGGTATCAACTTTTTGTAGTTTAGTGAAAGAGAATACAGGCGCTTTAACGTGAACTTGTTTGCTTTCAGGATATAATCCGTCTTTATAGCCTAGCTCACTTAATTTCTGCCCAAGAATCGCTTTTGTTGCTATCTGAGCCATTGGAATGCCTGTAATTTTACTTAAAAATGGTACCGTTCGGCTCGCACGAGGATTGACCTCGATCACATAGACTTTTTCTTCATGTATGACAAATTGGATATTCATCATTCCGATACAGTTCAATCCAAGCGCTAACTTTTTAGTGTAATCAGCAATCGTTCTTTGGATATCTTCTGATAAGCTTTGTGGCGGATAAACAGCCATTGAATCACCAGAATGGACTCCTGCACGCTCAATATGTTCCATGATTCCTGGAATCAACACTGTTTCGCCATCACAAATCGCATCAACTTCACACTCTTTGCCTAACAAGTAGCTATCAACTAAAACTGGATGCTCTGGAGATGCTTTGACTGCATTCATCATGTAGTCTTCCAAATCTTTTTGATTCTCTACGATTTCCATGGCTCGTCCACCAAGAACATAACTTGGACGGACTAAAACTGGGTAACCAATTCTGTTTGCGACCTTTACGGCTTCTTCAGCACTTGTAGCCGTATCTCCAGGAGGTTGAGGTATATCTAATTCTTGTAACGCTTGTTCAAATAAGTCACGATTTTCAGCTCGATCTAAATCTTCAATCGAAGTGCCCAAGATCTTAACGCCTTGTTTCACTAAAGGTTCAGCTAAATTGATTGCTGTTTGCCCACCAAATTGAACAATTACGCCAGTTGGCTGCTCCAATTCGATTACGTTCATAACATCTTCTAAAGTTAATGGTTCAAAATAAAGTTTATCTGAAATCGAAAAGTCAGTTGAGACCGTTTCAGGATTACTATTCATAATGATAGCTTCATAACCAGCTGCTTGAATTGCCTTAACTGAATGAACAGTGGCATAATCAAACTCTACCCCTTGTCCGATCCGAATTGGGCCTGATCCTAATACTAGGACAGATGGTTTCTCTGAGCGAATACTTTCATTTTCAAATTCATACGTGCTATAAAAATAAGGTGTTTGAGATTCAAACTCTGCTGCGCAAGTGTCTACCATTTTGTAGACTGGAAGAATCTTTTGTTCATGGCGGTAATCAGTAACTGCTTTTTCAGTCATTTGCCACAATTCAGCAATCTTACGATCGGTGAATCCGTTTTGTTTCGCTTCTTTCAATACGGTTGTATCCTGCACATTTTCCTTCAACGTTGTTTCTAACTCAACGATATGAAGAAGTTTATCTAAGAAGAATAAGTCGATTTTGGTCAACATAGCTAATTCTTCAATCGGATAACCTCGGCGAATTCCTTCGGATAAATAAAACAGACGATCATCTTGTGCTTTCACGATTTTTTCAGTTAAACGTTCATCGCTAAACTCTTCCAACTCTTTTAATTCAATATGATAGGCGCCAATTTCAAGTGAACGGACAGCTTTTAACAACGATTCTTCAATATTGCGACCGATCGCCATAACTTCTCCTGTTGCTTTCATCTGAGTGCCTAAACGACGATCACCTTTTTCAAATTTATCAAAAGGCCAGCGGGGAATTTTCGCTACCACATAATCTAAAGCTGGTTCAAACTCAGCGTAAGTTGTCTCAGTGACAGGATTTTTCATTTCATCTAAAGTTAAACCCACTGCGATTTTAGCAGCTAGTTTAGCGATGGGATATCCTGTAGCTTTACTGGCTAATGCAGATGAACGTGAGACACGTGGATTTACTTCGATCACATAATAATTGAAACTATGAGGATCAAGCGCCAACTGAACGTTACAACCGCCTTCTATTTTCAAAGCTCTTATAATTTTTAATGATGCATCTCGAAGCATTTGGTATTCATAATCAGACAGTGTTTGGCTTGGAGCAAAAACTATCGAGTCTCCAGTATGAATTCCTACCGGATCGAAGTTTTCCATATTGCAGACAACAATTGCATTATCAGCAGAATCACGCATCACTTCATATTCGATTTCTTTAAAACCAGCAATACTTTTTTCAATCAGGCATTGGGTTGCCGGAGATAATTTCAAGCCATTTTCAGCTACGATTCGTAACTCTTCTTCATTATCACACATCCCTCCGCCAGTTCCACCTAAAGTGAATGCTGGACGTACAATAATCGGATAACCAATCGTGTTAGCAAATTCTACTGCCTGCTCCACAGTGTTGACTATTTCACTTTCGGGAATCGGCTGATCCAAGTCTTCCATTAATTGTTTAAATAAATCGCGATCTTCCGCTTGGTCTATTGCGCTTAATTTTGTGCCCAATAACTCGACATTCAGCTCATCTAAAATACCAGAAGCAGCTAATTCCATCGCCATATTCAATCCTGTTTGACCGCCTAAAGTTGGTAATAACGCATCTGGACGTTCTTTACGTAAGATACGGGAAACAAATTCTAATGTAATCGGTTCGATATATACTTGATCAGCAATTTCTTTATCCGTCATTATCGTTGCTGGATTTGAGTTTACTAAAACAACTTCGTAGCCCTCTTCTCTTAAGGCAAGACATGCCTGAGTACCAGCATAATCAAATTCTGCGGCTTGACCGATAATAATTGGTCCTGAACCGATGACCATAATTTTCTTGATATCTGTTCTTTTTGGCATTAGTCTTGCTCCTTCCACGCATCCATTAGTTCCATAAATTCATCAAATAAGTGAAGTCCATCATGTGGACCTGGTGCTGCATCTGGATGGTATTGAACAGTAAACGCTGGATATTGACGGTGTCTAACACCTTCGACAGTTCCATCATTTACTTCTACATGTGTGACCATCAATTTTTCTGGATCAACGGTTGCTTCATCTACTGCATAGCCATGATTTTGTGAAGTAAAATCAATTCTTCCAGTTGCGATTTCTCTCACAGGATGATTTAATCCCCGATGACCAAATTTCATTTTGTACGTATCTGCACCGTTGGCAAGAGCAAATAGCTGATGTCCTAAACAAATTCCGAAAATTGGTACTTTTCCTTGGATTGCTTGAATCATTTCAATCGCTTCTGGCACATCCTTTGGATCACCGGGTCCATTGGTCAGCATTACGCCATCCGGAGATAGCTCTAAAATCGTTTCAGCATCTGTGTTATAGGGTAAAACTGTCAAGTTACAATGACGCTTTGAAAGTTCACGTAAAATGCTATGTTTCAATCCAAAATCAACCACGACTACATTACGTCCGATACCAGGACTTGGATATGGTTTAGTTGTTGAAACTTGAGCCACTTGATTTTTAGGCATCACGGTTGCTTTCAGCTGATCAAATGCATGAGTTAAATCATCACCTGCATCAATAAATCCTGCTTTCATTGTCCCAACGGAACGAAGCTTTCTAGTCAAAGCTCGTGTGTCGATCCCTGATATGCCAGGTATTCCTTTTCTTTTAAGAAATTCATCTAATGTCATTTGAGCCCGCCAATTTGATGCAAGTCGAGCATGTTCTTTCACAATTACACCTTTACAAGTAGGAGAAATCGATTCATAATCATCGCGATTGACACCATAATTACCAACCATTGGATAAGTAAATGTAATGATTTGACCATTGAAACTTTGATCAGTGATCGTTTCTTGATAACCAGTCATGCTTGTCGTAAATACGACTTCACCAACCACATCGACTGCTGCACCAAATGCTTTTCCTTCAAAAACGGTTCCGTCTTCTAGTATCAATAATCGCTTCAAATTTATGCATCTCCTTTAGACCATGCTGATTGTCCATCAACAAAAGTCATTAGTGTATTTCCTTTAACTTTCCAGCCAACGAACGGTGTGTTGACACCTTGTGATTCAAAATCTTTATCATCGATCGCTTCTTCTGTCGCTAAGTCAAAAACGGCAATATCTGCTGGGCTGCCAATCGTTAATGTTCCTGCCTCTAAACCGAATATTTCAGCTGGTTTTGTTGCCATCCAGTCGATTACTTGTTCAAGAGTAAATTTACCTGTTTCAACAAAATGGGTATAAATCAATTGGAAGGCTGTTTCACTTCCGACAATACCGAAAGGTGCTTTTAAGAATGTTTGATTTTTTTCTTCTAATCCATGAGGAGCGTGATCGGTTGCAATACAATCGATCGTACCGTCCAAAAGACCTTCAATCAGTGCGTCACGATCTTCAGTTGCACGCAATGGCGGATTCATCTTCCAAAAACCATTATCTTCCGGGATGTTTTCATCGATTAAAATCAAGTGATGAGGAGCAACCTCAGCTGTTACATGAACACCTGCACGTTTAGCATCACGAATGACACGGACGCTTTCTTTGGTGGAGACATGACAAACATGGTAGTGTACGCCAGTCTCACCTGCTAAAATGACGTCCCGTGCAATTTGTGAGGCTTCTGTAGAGCTTAAAATCCCCGGCAAACCTAATTTCTTAGAAATCTCTCCCTCATGCATCACACCATCGAATAATAGTGACTCATCTTCTGTATGAGCAACAATCGCCATTCCAAGCGATGCGGCTTCTTTCATAGCCAGATGCATTGTCCCAGCAGTTTGAACTCCTACACCATCGTTTGTAAAAGCAAATGCGCCAGCTTCTTTCAAGGCTTTTTGATCTGTTAAAGTTTCGCTACGCAACTCTTCTGTGATAGGAGCGTATTGTAAGACTTTTACTACAGCATTTTTTTTGATGATCTCGTACACTTCTTTTAGTTTTTCTGCAGTATCTGGTACAGGATTTAAATTAGGCATAGCGCATACCGTTGTATAACCGCCCCTAGCAGCTGATTTGCTACCTGTTTCAATTGTCTCTTTATAGGTAAAGCCTGGCTCTCTTAAATGAACATGAACATCAACTAAACCTGGAGTGATCAGCTGCCCTTTTGCATCGTACACTTTTTCAAAGGTACTTTCGTCAAAAAACTCACCAATTGCTCTGATCTTACCATCTTCAATCCAAATTTCTGCTGGAATTAATTGATTGTCTTTTTTAATTATTTTTCCATTTTTGATAAGTGTTTTCATGTTGTTCACCTATGCCTTTCCATGTAATACTGCTTCTAAAATTGCCATTCTCATATAAACACCGTTGCTCATCTGTTGAATGATTCTGGATTGAATTCCTTCGACTAGTGAATCGGCTAGTTCAACATCACGATTAACAGGAGCTGGATGCATGATAACCGCATGCTTTTGTAGTTGTTTTGCTCGCTCAACTGTCAAGCCGTATTGCTGATGGTATTCTTCTTTTGAAAATAGTTCTGATCCATCATGACGTTCATGCTGAACGCGAAGCAACATCATTACATCAACAGTTTCAACCACTTCATCTAAAGGCATATAATGTCCATAAGCTTCAAATTGTTTATCGTACCACTCTTCTGGACCTGAGAAAAAGATTGTTGCACCAAGACGTTTTAGCATTTGCATGTTTGACTTGGCAACTCTGGAATGTGTGATATCGCCCACGATTGCAATTTTTAGGCCTTCAAAATAACCAAACTCTTCGTAAATCGTCATTAAGTCTAATAGACATTGCGTTGGATGCTGTCCGCTGCCGTCACCACCGTTGATGATGGAGCACTGGATCGTTTTACTTTGAATCAGTTCGTCATAATAATTTTCTTCACCGTGACGAATGACTGCCACATCTACTCCGATTGCTGACATTGTCAGTACCGTATCGTAAAGCGTTTCACCTTTTTTTACCGAGCTCATGCTTTCTTCAAATTCAATTACTTCGATCCCTAGTTTTTTCTCAGCAACGTCAAAACTTTTATGGGTTCGTGTACTATTTTCAAAGAACAAATTTGTCGCAAAGTATTGCTTTTTCTCAGGTTGCCATGTCGCACCTTGTTTAAATTCTTGTGCACGATGAATCAACCCCATAACCTCTTGATCACTTAATGCTTCTACGGTTAAAAGATGTTTTAAACTGATACGTTCAGATGTGATGATCATTCGTTTTCCTCCTTAGTTTTAAAGCTGAAAGGCTAGCTCTTGAAGCTAGATAACACAAAAGCTGAAAGGGCTTGTTCAGCCTTGAAGCTAGATAATGATTCTAACAACATTCCGCTTCATTTTTATTAGTTAGACTTTTCTTCACTACGTGCAGTTTCAGGTAAAATCAAGTTCAGAATAATTCCTAAAACTGTCGCTAATGCCATTGATGATAATTCAAAGGTATCTAGCTTAAATACCAATCCTCCGATACCAATAACTAAGATCACGGATGCGATAAGTAAGTTCTTTTTCTTGTCAAAATCGATTTGATTGTCAATCAGGATTTTTAATCCGCTTGCTGCAATTACTCCGAATAATACAAAACTGATACCCGAAATGACTGGACCAGGAATACTTAAAATGACTGCACTTAACTTCCCAACAAATCCAAGACCGACCGCAAAGACTGCTGCTCCTCCGATAACAAAGACACTGTGCACTCGTGTAATTGCTAAAACCCCGATGTTTTCTCCGTAACTTGTGACAGGCGGTCCTCCGACTAAACCAGCTACGATTTGTGCTGCTCCGTCTCCCATCAATGTTTTGGATAAGCCTGGATCTTGGAAAAAGTTACGTTTAGTTAATTTATTCAAGACCATTAAATGTCCGATATGTTCTGTCATTGTTACAAAAGCGATCGGTGCCATTGTTGTAATTGCATTTAGGTATAATTTAGGTTGATATTGAACGAAGGGGATTTCAAAGTTCGGCATAGCGAACCAAGCGGCATTTTTGATTGGCTCTACGTCTACGATTCCGAACGCTAATGCCACTAAGTAACCACTGACAATCCCTAATAAAATCGGAATCAAGCCGAGAAATCCTTTGAAAAACATGTTATAAAAAATCGTTAAGCCTAAAGTAATTAATGCGACCGCGATAAATTTAAAATCATATTCGCCATTATTGAACATAGCATTATTTGAAGCATTTGCTGCCAGGCCAAGACCTATGACCATCACTACAGGTCCGACAACGATCGGTGGTAAAATTTTATCCAACCAAGCTGAACCAATTTTGCTGATGATGATCGAAACGATCAAGTATACCAAACCTGTTGTCATCGCGCCTTGAGCGATTGCGGGATAACCATCGCTTTTCATCAACATTTGCATTGCTGCGATAAATGCAAAGCTACTTCCTAGATAGGCTGGTATTTTCCCTTTGGTAACGAACAAGTAAACGATTGTTCCAAGACCAGAACTGACTAAAGCAATTCCTGGGTCAATTCCAACTAAAATCGGGACTAAAACTGTTGCTCCGAACATAGTGAATAAATGCTGTAAACTTAAGCCGATCCAATGGGCTGTTTTTGGTCTATCATGAATATCTAAAACTGCTTCTTCATTGCGAAATTCTTTCTCTGTCATCTCAACCTATCCTATCTCTACTATTGTATTTGTTTATTCTTCAGTACTTGCAATCAAAATCCGGTCAGCGCCGTCTTTTTCTTCTACTTCAACAATGATTTCTTCAGCCATTGACGTTGGAATGTTTTTCCCAACATAATCTGCTCGAATCGGTAGTTCTCGATGCCCTCTATCAACTAAAACAGCTAATGAAATTTTTCTTGGTCGTCCAAGATCCATCACTGCATCCATTGCTGCCCGAATCGTTCGACCTGTAAAGAGTACATCGTCGATCAATATCACTTCTTTTCCTTCTAAAGAAACTGGAATATCAGATGAGTGAAGTTCTGGTTCATCTAATGAACGTTCTTTCATTGATTGTCCGTCCATATCATCACGATATAAGGTAATATCCAGCTCACCTACTGGAACCTCGATTTGTTCCAATTGTTTTAAACGTTCAGCAATTCTTTGTGCAATGTAGATCCCTCGAGTCTTGATTCCTACTAAAACAATATCTTGGATTCCTTTATTTCTCTCAATGATTTCATAAGTGATTCTTGTTAGTGCACGTTTCATTGTTACCGCATCGACAACTTCTTTTCCTTGCATTTTTTCTCCTCCTAAAATTTGTAGTTTTTACTAATGCCTTATGAACAATTTGTTTCAGTGTAAAGGCGATACACTTGCTCTTTTTCATGGGGTATTAGCGATTGTTCTTCCTAATTTTGAGTAGTTGAAGTTTTTTAGTGATTCACTAGTAAAAGTATTTCTCTCACTTCGTTCGCCAAGTATTTTTCATCAGCTACTCTGTCAGTCGCTGTGATGAAAAACAAAAATCCTCCTACCCGTGTTCGGATAGGAGGATTGAATTTATCTATACAAAGATACCATTCATTTCACACAGATTTTTTCTAAGCGCACCTAGATATTGTTCTGCATGTTTCCTTCTTAGCCTCACGGGACTACTCTTAAAGGATTACTTATTTAATTTTCTTTCTAAAACAGTGTACCTTTTCTTTTGAAATAAATCAATCATTATTCCTTAATTGGTCTAAAGTTTTTTCAAAAAGGTCAGGTAAAGGCGCTTCAAAGACCATCATTTGGCCAGTTGTAGGGTGTTTAAATCCTAACATTTCTGCATGTAAAAATTGTCCTTTGCCTTTTAAGGTTTTTCTTGGTCCGTATAATGGATCACCTGCAACGGGAAAGCCAATATATTTCATGTGTACCCGAATTTGATGAGTACGTCCTGTTTCTAATTGTAATTGAACCAAGGTAAAATCATTAAATCGTTCCAACACTTCAAAATGAGTTACAGCAGATTTGCCGCCTTCAATTACCGCTTGCATTTTGCGATCATTTTTTGAACGACCAATCGGTGCGTTGATTTCCCCTTTGTCATGAGATATTTCACCATGCACTAATGCAACATACTTTCTAAGTGAGGTTTTATCTTTCAATTGTTCAGCTAAAGCAACATGGGCTTTATCATTTTTGGCTACCATTAACAATCCAGAGGTATCTTTATCAATCCGATGAACGATGCCTGGTCGGATAATTCCATTGATTGAAGATAAATCTTTTATATGATACAACAACGCATTCACTAGCGTTCCATTTTGATGCCCAGCTGATGGATGAACCACCATGCCCTGAGGTTTATTAATAACAAGTACATCGTCATCTTCATAAACGATTTCGATTGGAATATTTTCTGCTTGAACATCCAATTCCTCTGGTTCTGGAATAGTAATGTTGATTTCATCATTTTCTTTGACTTTATAATTTGAACGAGTCACTTCACCATTGACTGTGATATTTTCATCTTTTAGCCATTGCTGGATTTGTGAACGAGAATGATCTTTCAGTAAGTCACTTAAGACCTTATCGATCCGTCCTTTTTCTTGTTTTATTTTTACAATAATTTGTTCCATTTTTTCCATCCTTTGCTGCTTTTTCGTCTAAAATCAAATAAATAAAGATACATGCTACACCAATAACTAACACGGAGTCAGCAACATTGAATATAGGAAAGTTAATAAATTCTGTCTGGAACATATCAACGACATATCCTAAACGTAAACGGTCAATAAAATTACCGATCGCTCCTGCAAGGACTAAACTCAATCCAACTGTAAACCACTTGCTTCCATTGATATTTTTAACTAAGATATACAAAACTACAGCTACCACGATCACCGTAATAATGTAGAAAAACCACATTTTCCCTTCTAAAAGGCTCCAAGCAGCTCCGGTATTACGAATATTAGTAAACGATAACACGCCAGGAATAAACTCCTTCGTTTCTCCTAATTGGATATTGGCGACCGTTAAATACTTCACCCACTGATCTAAACCGATCAATACTGCACTGATAATTAGATATATTGCTAACAACTGCGTTCATTCCTTCTCTAAATTATTGTATAAATCTCTTGGACGAATAATACCAAGTAAACTCCCATTTGGGTTACCATCTTTTGTAATCAATATTGCTTCCAGTCTAACTTGGGTCACAAACATTTCTTCTACTTGAAAAACAGTCGTCTCTTTGCTGACGAATTGGTAATTGCTTCCTTTGTAGTTATTTACTAAAAGTTCAGATGCTTTTTTACCCTCTAAATGGATATCACCTTTTGAGCTTTCAATCGCCAACCAGATACCTATACCGCGAACGGTTATTAATCCTTTAAAAACACCATCATCATAAATAGGAAACTGAGAATATTGTTTTCGAGCTACGATCGATAATATTTCTTTGATTGAAATATTCACATCAAAACCAGTAACTTTTTTTGAAAAACGAGGGAGGACTTTTTCTGGACTGATCAATGCTTGTTCGATTTCCTGCATTCGTTGAACGGCCCAATCATTTGGCTCAGCGATCACAAAATCAGTTGAAATACGTTCATGTACAATCGCATTTCTCAATTGTGCCATTTGGAGCAAGTCATCTTGAAAGAGCGTAATTTGACTGTCTTTTTTTCTAGCTAAACGGCGAACCATTTCGCTAAAACCCATGCTTGTGGGATTATTTAATTGTTCGCGAAACCATTTTTCAATTCGATTAAAGCTACTCAAAAATTCTTCGGCTCTCTCACCCATCATCTTTTCTCCTTGACTACATAAGCTTTATTTAACATAGAAAATACAAATCCAAAATAGATAATAAGCAATGCCAAGATTCCTAGTATATTTAAATGCAGTATTGGAATCAACAACATACCAATAAAGAGTATAACATACACTAAAATCAGAGAGGAATTCATCGTGATTTCCAACTCGATCACTTGTCCCGTATCAAGTACTGTATATGGAGCACTTTTCAAAAAGAAAAATGACGCCTGAATAGTACACTTTTCCTCATCTATTTCAATTTGCTTCGATTCGTTTTGACTCAAATATATCCACTTTTTATCATTTTTTTTAATCTCGATCGGACTACCCATTCCATAAAATCCGGTATTTCTAGTACAACGAATATTCATGCTGATTCCTCCTCGAGCTTTAGTTTAAAGTATATAACAAAAAACAGCAGACTGGAAGAAAGAAGTTGATTTGAGTGGAAATAAACTAGATTCTATAAAAAAGACTAGTTTATAACTCTACGAGTCACAACCTAGTCTTACAAAATCTTGATAACAATGGAATCATAAATAACCTTTTCCATCTAAAAATCACTATTTATTAAAACAAGCCAATCGCGTTCCCATCCTTGTCAACATCCATGTTCAGTGCCGCAGGCTTTTTGGGTAAACCTGGCATTGTCATAACATCTCCAGTTAACGCTACAATAAATCCAGCACCAATCTTTGGTACAAGTTCACGGATAGTAATTGTAAAGTCTTGCGGGCAGCCTAGCTTTTGAGGATCATCCGATAACGAGTATTGAGTTTTAGCCATACACACTGGTAATCGATCCCAACCATACTTTTCAAAAGTCGCCAATTGATTTTGTGCTTTTTTAGAAAAAGCTATATCACTGCCACCATATATTTTAGTTACAATCGCCTTGACCTTATCCTCCAAGTTCATCCCCATTTGATAAATGGTTTTAAAATCAGCAGTCTCTTCTTCGATAACTTGAGTAATACGTTTAGCTAGAGAAATTCCTCCTTCAGCTCCTTTTTCCCAAACACTAGTCAGTTCAACTGGGACGTTGATTGATTCACACAAATCATTTAAAGCATCGATTTCATTTTCGGTATCGTCAATAAATTCATTGATTGCAACAACTACTGGCAAACCGTAACTTTTCATATTTTCAACATGTTTTTGTAAATTAGCAAATCCCTTGACCAAGGCAGGAATATTTTCAGTATTTAGCGCAGTCTTTTCAATACCACCATGCATTTTAAGAGCACGAATCGTTGCAACGATCACCACGGCATCTGGTGCTTTTTTCAAATTGGGTACTTTGATATCTAAGAATTTTTCTGCCCCTAAATCTGCGCCAAAACCAGCTTCAGTTACAACATACTCACCAAGCTTTAATGCTGTCTTTGTCGCTAAAATACTATTACACCCATGGGCAATATTAGCAAATGGACCACCATGAACTAGCGCTGGCGTGCCATATATCGTTTGAACTAGATTAGGTTTTATCGCATCTTTTAGTAATAAGGTCAATGCTCCTTGTACGCCTAAATCACTAACGGTTACTGGCTCACGATCAAAGGTATAACCAACTACAATATTTCCTAAACGGAACTTAAGATCTTCTAAATCTGCTGCCAAACATAAAATTGCCATGATTTCACTGGCTACCGTAATATCAAAACCATCCTCACGAGGTACTCCTTGGATCGGACCGCCTAATCCAATAATGACTTGACGTAATGCACGATCATTCAAATCCACCACACGTTTCCATATCACTCGTCTAGCATCAATATTCAACTCATTTCCTTGTTGGATATGATTATCTAACAAAGCAGAAAGTGCATTATTTGCAGTTGTAATAGCATGCATATCCCCTGTAAAATGTAAGTTGATATCTTCCATCGGTAAAACTTGTGCGTATCCCCCACCTGTAGCACCGCCTTTGATTCCCATCACAGGTCCTAATGAAGGCTCACGTAAAGCAATCACTGTCTTTTTACCAATATGATTCAGCGCATCACCTAAACCGATCGTTACAGTGGATTTTCCTTCACCTGCTGGCGTCGGATTGATTGACGTAACTAATATTAGCTTTCCTTCATCTTTTTCCGCTAAGCGTTGTACTGCTGAAAAGTCAATTTTAGCTTTGGATTTTCCAAATAATTCCAAATCATCTGGGGTTAAACCAATCGATTCTGCCACAGTGTTTATGGGCAATAAGTCAACTTCTTGAGAAATTTCAATATCTGTTTTCATCAACAAACCTCTTTTCCCGAACTTTATTCGTGAAAAAATAAAGTTCGTTAAGCTATTTATCATTATAACGTTTATTTCATTCCTTTTCCATCACAAAAAGCGCTTTTTCACAAAAGATTGACGGGGTCTATTTTTCACTTTATAATGATGCTAGACTTTAGAATATAAAGGAGCGTGATTTGAATGGAAAAAGGGTTCGTCAAGTGGTTCGATAATAGAAAAGGTTACGGTTTTATTGGTTACAATGAAAACGAGGAAATCTTTGTTCATTTCACAGCAATTGAAGAAGATGGCTTTAAGTCATTAGAAGAAAATCAAGCAGTTGAATTCGAAGTAATGGAAGGCACACGTGGCTTACAAGCCGCTCATGTGAAGAAAATATAGAAAAAACAGCATCTTGTTTACACAAGATGCTGTTTTTTAATAATGTTTACCAATAGTCAACTGAGGATCTTCAATAACCCTACCAGTAAATGATTTTTGCTGTTTCATCGATTTTATGAACGCTCGTTTTGTTTTCTTTGTCATGATAAATAATTGTGTATCATCTTTGAAAGAAGGTGAGATTATTTCAATACACTTAGGTCCAACTCGAATTATTTCAATAGTAGCTAATTTTATTTTTTTGCGTCTGACTGGTAATAAAGCATGAATAAACAAGGATTCTTCTTCTATTACAAAATAACGATTATAACCTAATAAGGTAAAGAAAATGAAAATGCCTAATACAATATTACTTGTCAAATACGGACGTGTATACTCCAATGTCAGTATCAAACTTAAAAATAAAATGCCAAATGTACAGGACCAATAAATTATCGCTGTTGATAATTCTGGTTGCCAATGATAGACTTTTTTCTTCATGTAGCGACCCCTTAATAAAAATTCAGTATGTTATAATAATAACATACTTCAACTTTGAACGAAAAGAAAATAAGGAGATATTTATGTTACGAATATATGTCGATGCTGCAACAAAAGGAAATCCAGGCCCTAGTGGTGGCGGGATCGTTATTGTAGGAGATTCACTTCATGAACAAATCCATATACCTCTTGGCGAGTGTTCTAACCATGAAGCAGAGTTTAAAGTTTTTATTAAAGCCATTCAATTAGCTATTGAAAAAAAATTGAATGATCAAACTATTTTGATTCATTCTGACAGTAAAATCGTTGTTCAAACAATTGAAAAAAGGCACGCTAAAAATCCTTTATTCCAACCTTATCTACAGATCTTTCAGCAGTTAGAAAGTAATTTCCCACTACTATTAGTCAAATGGATTCCTGAAAGTCAAAATAAAGGTGCTGATACTTTAGCAAGACAAGCCTTACAAAAATTCCATTAACCTTGAAGTTTGGACGAAAGTGACATGATTTTTCTACTTTCAGTCTAACTTCAAGGTTTTTTACATCGTCAAATCTGCTATTTCACCATTCGTTACTCCAAGGATAGATAATGGCGATACCTCAATCTGCATTCCTCGTTTACCGGCTGAGACAATGATTGTATCGTATGTATTTGCTTCTTCTGCAAGATACGTTGGAAATAATTTTTTCATCCCAATCGGCGAGCAGCCACCTCTAATATACCCAGTTGTTTCTTCTAAATCTCTTAAATGGAGCATTTCAACTTTTTTATTTCCGCTCGCATGCGCTAATTTTTTTAAGTCTAGTTCTTTGTTACCAGGAATCACTGCAACGACTGGACCTGTTTTATTTCCTACAGTCACTAATGTTTTAAATATTTTGCCATCTTCTATTCCTAATTTTTCAGCAACGCTATCTGCACTTAAATGGTCCTCGCTCCACTCAAACTCATACTCTTTATAAGCTATTTTTTGTTGTTCAATAATGCGCATCGCATTTGTTTTTTGTATTTTCTTTTTCTTAGACAATTTCTTCACCTCGTAATTAAGTTTATCAAAGAATTTACTGGATGCAAGAAAAATAGACTAGTTAAAAATGAATGCTTCCATTTCTAACTAGTCTAATTTTTACATTGCTAAGGTTTTAAGGATTTCGCGTAATTCACCCACAGGCACTTGCCCCGGAGCTGATGCTTTTTTTGCTGCACCAAAAGTCATTGCTGAACCAAAAACTTCTCCACACATTCTGCTAACCATACCTAATTGTCCCATTGACATTGTAACGATTGGTCGATTTGCATGTATTTTTTTCATTTCATTTGTTGCTTCTAAAAGTGTTAAGACGTCCTCTGCAGATTGCGGCATTACAGCAATTTTGCAAATATCCGCATTTTTTTCCTGCATACTGCACAATCTTGAAACGATTTCTTCTTTATTCGGTGTTTTATCAAAATCATGGTTACACATCACGATTTTGATTTCTTTTTCATGAGCTGCTTTGATCGTTTCTTGAACAAGTTCTGCATCCATAAATAATTCCACATCTAGTAAATCAATTTGGCCCTGTTCGATAACAGTTTTATATAAATCAAAATATTGTTCATCTGAAAACGCAATTTCGCCGCCTTCTTGTTTTGTACGAAAAGTGAAAAGAACAGGTTTTTCAGAAAGAATTTCAGCGATTTTTTTTGACATCTCTGCCGCTGCTTGAAAATCTGCTACTTGGTCAAAGAAATCAACACGCCATTCAACAAGATCGCAATCGATCGTTAGTAAATGTTTCGCTTCTGCGATTAATTCTGCTTCATTTTTACCTACTAGAGGAACAATAATCTTAGGACTCCCGCTACCGAGAGTTACGTTTTTAACTGTGACTGTATTCATTCTTTGCATCCTCCTTATTTAGATGTATCGATTGTTTGACGATAGCGAATAAAAATAATAACTGCCAATACAAAACCGATTCCTGCAATGATTGTATCAAATAACATGATACCACGCACATTTGTTTTCGCAATTTGGGCAGCTGCCACTGGAATAACAAATGAAGCGATACTCCCAAATGTATAATAAATCCCTGTGATTGTCCCTTTACCTGCTGGGAACATTTCACCCATAACAGTTAATCCTAATTGTAACACGCCACCCGCTGCAAAGAAACCAACCAAAGCGGCACCAATCATACAAACAAGTGGTGTTGGGAATAACCACATAATCGCGATCGTCAAAAATGAAACAAAGGTATAAATAACAACTAGATAAACTGAACGAACTTTTGAAGCCATAATTGCTGTAAATGCTACACATAATAATGAACCAATAGAATAATAAGAAACTAACACGCCTGCATCCGTTTGAGCCATGCCTGCAACTTGTTCACCATATGTTCCGATAAATTGACTGATTAGATAAAAAGTTGCTTGAGCGATAAAACCATAGATCACAAAGGCAACCCCTTCAATAGCCATCTTAGGTTTTGATTTAAATTTAACTGCTGGAGCTTGTTCTACTGCTTCTTCCGTTTCTTCAGCAAGTTTAGCATCTGCATCTGGGAAAGGTTGTTTCCATAAATAAATTGCATTGACGCCAAGTAAAATTGCAGCGATCATAAATGACCAGCCAAACCATAAATGATTTGAAGCTAAGAATTTAATCATCAATGGCAAAGCAAATTGTCCACCTTGAATAAAGGCTTTTAACAAAACAGTTGCTGTTCCAGCAGTTTTTGGAAATGATTCCATCAACGCAGGATATGTTCCAGAATCTAGGAACGAATTAGAAATCCCGGCAATTACTGCAAAAAACATCGCTAACTCAACACTTGGACTATACAATATACCAAAGAAGTAAGCCGCGTATGTCACCATGCCTAAGTAAATAAATGGTTTACGTCCAAACTTATCAGATAAACGCCCAGAAATCATGATTGCAATCAGACGTCCGATTCCTAACATCGAAATAACTTTGGCGATTCCCATTAAATCTGTATCCCATTGAGTCATCAAAGAATTTTGATTTTGTGAAATAATAATAACGCCCATCCCATGGACAATGTAGTTGATATAAAGACCTATGGCGGTCGGTGTGTATTTATTTTTCATCGTTTTCTCCTAACTGTTAGTCCTTAAATAGTAATTCTTTAATATAATCAACAGGCATATCTTCTCCAGTGAAATGTTTGAAAGCTTCTGCTCCTTGATAAAGCATCATGCCTAGTCCGTTGATTGTTTTCTTCGCGCCATGTTCACGGGCAAATTTTAACAATTTTGTTTCTTTTGGAATATAGACAACATCAAAAACTACTAAATCTGGACGGATAACTTCAGGGTCATTGATCAAGCTTTCTTCTTGTAGAGGTTTCATACCTACTCCTGTTGCGTCAATATAAATGCTACTTTCACTAATTGATTGTTTAAACGCAACTTGATCAGACAAATCTGTTAGTGTTGCTGAACAATCTGTATTTTCATTAATTTTCTTAACAGTTGCTTCAGCGTTTTTATAGTGCTGATCATTAATATTGAAAATTCGTAATTCTTTGGCACCATCTAACGCTGCTTGAATCGCAATTGCTGTTCCTGCACCGCCAGCTCCTGTCATTGTAACGATTTGACCTTTGACTTCTACGCCTTCTTCTTTCAACGCACGCATCGCGCCAGTTCCGTCAGTTACATGCCCGACTAAATGGCCTTTTCCATCTTTGTTTGTGACAGTATTAACTGCACCAACTAATTTTGCAGCGGGTGAAAGCTCGTCTAAATAAGGAATGATCGCTTGTTTATT
Organism: Candidatus Enterococcus ikei; assembly: GCF_017316105.1. Taxonomy (NCBI): domain Bacteria; kingdom Bacillati; phylum Bacillota; class Bacilli; order Lactobacillales; family Enterococcaceae; genus Enterococcus; species Candidatus Enterococcus ikei. Next base: position 161,218 of record NZ_JAFLWD010000008.1, on the reverse strand, counting down.
TGGCATAGAAACGTTTGATCCGCGAATTCCTAATGCACGAATTCCTTGAACTGCATCTTTTAATTCTTCATTTCCAACTTCAAACGCCAGATAAGCATAGTCTAAACCTAATTTAGCAAATGCTTCATTGTGCATTGTTGGTGATAAACTGTGGCGAATCGGTGTTGCAATCAAGCTGATCAATAATGTGTGTCCATCAATTCTTTCTGTCATGATAAATTCCCTCACTTTATATAGTTTGTGTCACTTGTAAACTTTTTGTTTGTTCAAACAACATTTTTTGTGTTCGTGTGTTTTCTAAAACTTCGATTGTTTTCAGAATGTCGCGGGCTTCTCTTGTCCCTTCCATGATTCGTCTAGCAACTTTACTGTCCCCCATATTTAAAAGTACAGCACCATTGCTTCTAGCATATTGATCAAGTTCACGAATCATCGGTGCTTCAGCACGCATTCCTAAACATACAAAACCTAAATCAAATGGTAATTCGATCATTTCTCCATCTTTTTCAACTAAAAAGCTATTTTCTCTAACTTCTGTCAGTTTTGTTTCTACATGGACTTCCACATCAAATTTTTCGACAATTTCCATCATCGCAAGTTTTGTAATCAAATCAAGATCTTTCCCGATTTCACCTTGCATTTCCACAATACTCACTTTTTTAGCACCACGTTCAGCATAATATTCCACAACGTCTAAACCAACAGCCCCTCCGCCAATCACAACAACTTCTTTTCCTTCAAACTCTTGGAATTTTGACATATCATCTAAAATATCAAAAATAGAGAAGATTTTTCTATTTGGATTATCCAATTGTTCTTTTAAGCCATTGATTGGTGGTAATAACGGTTTTGCACCCGTAGCATTAACAATGATATCTGGTCCGATTGCTTCGATATCAGCTAATGTTGCTGCATGATTTAAATGAATCGCTAAATTATCTAGTTCTTTACAACGATTGATTTCATAAGTAATAAAATCATCGATTCGTTTCTTATCTGGGAAACGAGCAATTTCATGACCTAAGCCGCCCAGATACTCTTTTTGTTCAAAAAGTTCTACGCTAACACCAACTTCAGCTGCTGTAGCTGCCGCTTCAAGTCCTGTCGTCCCTCCACCGATAACAACCATTTTAGTTGGATGTAGAATAGGTTTCATTTTATAGTCATCTTCATAATGTAGATCTGGATTTACGGTACAACGCATTGGGCGAGCTTTGGCAATACGATGATCAGCACATCCGATGTTGCAAGAAATACATTTTCTTAGTAAATCTTCTTGTCCATTGGCTACTTTGTTAACCCAGTTTGGTTCGGCAATCAATCCACGCCCCATTGCTAAAAGATCTGCATCTCCTGCTTCAAGGATTTCAGTTGCTCGTTTAGGACTGCGGATATTTCCAGAAGTAACGGTTACTTTATCAGGAAAACGCTCCTTAACCGCTTTTGACATATACGCACGCCAGCCATCCGCTAAATTCATTTTATCGATTTGATATTGTAAGCTGTCATTCAACGCAGCTGATACATTTAATATATCTACTTCCTCTGCAAAATAACTTAAAATTTCAATTGTATCTTCTAATGTATTACCACCTTCTAATAATTCATCTGCACTAAAACGAAGAGAAATTGGAAAAAACGGACCTACCGCTTTTCTAACAGCTTCAACCACTAATTTAGTTAAACGAGCACGATTTTCTGGACTTCCGCCAAATTTATCTGTTCGTTTATTATATAAAGGAGATAAAAACTGACTTAAAAGATACGAATGTCCTGCGTGAATTTCTACACAATCAAAACCAGCACGTTGTGCTCTTAATGCGCCATCAGCATAACGATCAACGATTCCATAGATTTCTTCTTCAGTCAAAGGACGTGGAATAGGATTACCTTTTTTTGAAGGAATATTTGATGCAGAAACTGGTTGCTCCCCTTCTAAGCGTAATCCATAGGCAGAAGCTCCTGCATGATTGATTTGAACAGACGTACACGCACCATAAGCATGCATCTTTTCATTAAAATGCCATAACCCAGAAATATATTGATCATTATCCATTCTTAATTGACGAGCACCATTTGTTCCCATCGGATAATCGATACACACATTTTCCAGAGTAATTAAACCAGTTCCACCTTTTGCTCGTTGTTCATAATAGGACACATGCTGCATACTGAATGTTCCATCCATATTAGCGAAGTTCGTTCCCATTGGCGGCATGACAACACGATTTTTCAACGTCATTCGTTTTACAGTTAAAGGTTCAAAGATTGCTTGATAATTATTCATGATAACCTCCTAAATTTAAAAGCGAAGCGAGCTCGTTCAACCTCGACTGGAAAATAGGAAATTATGAAAGAGGTGTTCTTTACCTCTTTCATCATTTATCTTTTTCCCGAGAGGTTAGCCCGCGTAGCTAGATAACAATAAAAGCGGACAAATCAGGTAATCCTGTAGAAAATTAAGAAATTGACATTGAAATGGTCTTTATTTCATTGACAATTTATCTATTTTCCTAAGGATTGATTTGTATAGCTAGATAACATTATCTTAAAGATAATTTTTAATTGTGAAATACTTAACAATTACTATGTCATCATTTTAATTCAATAAATCAATAAATTCCAATGAATGTTTTTTATCTTTTCTATAAATATATTTTATCAATGGGTTTTATTTCTTTTTTGATGCATCATTGTATAATTATTGATAAACTATATTTATGAATGAACCATAAGGAGTTTTGTAAATGAATTTAAGACAATTAGAGTTTTTCCGAATGTTGGCTGATACTCAACATATGACTCATGCCGCAAAGTTATTAAATACTACACAACCTAATCTTAGCCACTCCATGTCTGAGTTAGAAAAAGAATTAGATGCTCAATTGTTTGAAAAAAAAGGACGAAACATCCAACTGACAAAATACGGGAAATTTTTCTACACTTACGTTTCTACTGCTTTAGAAGAATTAACCAAAGGAGAGCGTGCTTTAAGAGAATTGGTCAGTCCAGAAAAAGGATTAGTTGATTTCGGGTTTATTTATACTGCCGGGTCATTTTTAGCGCCTATGTTAATGAAAGAATTCTCAGCGTATCCGGGAAATGAACAAATTCGTTTTAATTTATTTCAAGGAAATTCATCCGATATGACTGATTTATTGTTGAAGGAAGCTGTTGATATCGCCATCACTTCTAAATTAAAAGAAGATCAACAATTAAATTATGAAATTTTAACAGAACAAGAGATTGTCTTAGTTGTCCCGCTCCATCACCCTCTAGCTATCTATGATAGTATTTCATTGAAGCAAACAAGTGATTATCCATTCGTTTATTTTAATGAAAGAAGTGGGTTGCGTCCTTATCTTGATAAAATGCTGACAGCGGCATCTATCGCACCAAATATTATTTGTGAAGTTGAGGAAGATCATACCATGTTAGGATTTGTTGCACACGATTATGGAATTGCCTTGATGCCGAAAATTCCATCGATTTCAGCTTATAAAGTAAAAACTATTGCTTTAGAAGATAACTTTTTCCCCCGTTATATTTATCTAGCGACAAAAAAGGATCATTTTCTTTCGCCAGCCGCTTTACGCTTTAAAGAATTTGTGATCCCTTTTGCTCAAAATATGTTTTATCAATACAAAAATGACTGAGACATATCCCAGTCACATGGAATCAAAATAAAAGATGGGAGCAGAAGCATCTGTTACGCTACGCGTAGAGACACACTTCTGTTCCCACCTTTTTCTATTTTTTTATCTCAATAAAGAATACTTTTAAATAGTTTCCCTCTTCAAAATGACTATTTGTTTTAAAGTCATTAGGTAACTGGTACGTTTCTTTAAAGTTATAATGAACTTTTTTCTCTTCTAATGCTTGAATAATCATCTTTTTATACTTTTCAAGAGAAATATTAGCAGCATTTGTCGAGGCGATCAACAAGCCTTTATTTTCCATGATATCAATAGAATCTTTGACTAAATCTCCATAATTTTTTGCAACAGAAAATACTTTTTTCTTATTGCGAGCAAAACTTGGCGGATCTAAAACAATCACATCATACTTTAATTGTTTGCGAACAGCATATTTAAAATACTCAAAAACATCCATAACAATAATCTTTTGATCTTCTACAGCTAAGTGATTCACTTCAAACTGTTCTTTTGTTTTTGGTAAACTTCGCTTCGCTAAGTCTACACTTGTTGTGTTAACTGCGCCGCCCATGGCACTTGCGACAGAAAAAGCTCCTGTGTAACTAAACATGTTTAAAACGGATTTTCCAGCTGCTATTCCTTCAACTAAACGACCTCTAACTTCTTTTTGATCCAGAAATATACCTGTCATCAGTCCATCATTTAAATACGTGGCATAAGATACACCATTTTCAGAAACCAATAGTGGTTCAGGTGCCTCGGTTCCAAATAAGAGTTGTGATTCAGGAAGTGATTTATTTGGAAAACGAACTTTTTCATATGCTCCTTTGATTTCTAGAAAACTCTTTTGGAAGGCTTGTACAATTTCTGCTTTTTTTTGATATAACGTTTCATTATACCAAGAGAATACTGCAAAATCGTCATAACGATCAATAGTTAAGCCACCCAAGCCATCCCCTTCTCCATTAAATAAACGATAGGCAGAAGTTGAGCCGTCTTGTTCAAATACCGAGCGATGAGCCTTCGCTTTTGAAAATAGTTCTTCTAAAAAAAGTGAATCTATGCGACCTTGCCAATTCACTAGCCAGCCAATTCCCTTATTTTGTTCCCCAAGATAACCACTAGCAATAAAACGACCTTGATTATCGATCACGTTCACCCACTCTTTTGGAAAAGTGTTCGGAACCTCCATAAGGTCCTCTTTTTGAATCAGAGGATACCCTGCTTTAAATTTTTTTTCTGATTTTTTCGTTACTTTTATATCCATGTTTTTAGACATCCTTCATCTGAAATTCTTTATACATATACCTCTTATTTGTTTCGACCTTCATTAGTATATCAAAAAACAGTTCTTCTGTCCTTATCAATTATTGACAACTTAGCAAGCGATTATCTTAAGAAAAGTAAAATTTTATTAACTTTTCTACGCCAAATCTTGATTTAAATTGACATAGAAATACAGACAGAGTAGAATTAGAACAGTGTATGTAAAGCTTTTGAAAAACTTTCATTTGCTTTCTTTTAGATTTAACTTTAGAAAGGATACGTTTACCTTGAATATTTTAAAAAAATTAAAAATGCCTAATTTCTTAAATACACGGCTAGGACTATTCGGTTTCGTCGCTGTCTTGATTTGGCTAAAAAACATTTTTGCTTATACAGTAGATTTTCACTTAAGAATTGAGAATGCTTTTGAATATTTTATTCTCTTCATTAATCCAGTTGCATCAACATTTTTCTTATTAGCAATTGCATTATACATTAGAAGAAAAAAAGCATCTTACATTACCATGATGGTAATTTACTTTTTAATGACTTTACTGTTATTCTCAAATGTTGTTTACTACAGAGAATTTACTGACTTCATTACAGTGAATACGATGCTTGGTGCAGGAAAAGTAGCTAGTGGTCTTGGTGAAAGTGCCCTTCGTTTATTTAGACCGTATGATGTACTTTATTGGCTCGACTTTATCATTATTGGCATTTTATTGCTGACTAAAAAAATCAAAACGGATGAGCGTCCTGTAAGAGCTCGTGTTGCTGTTTCGATCAGCATGTTGTCAGCTTTGTTTTTTGCAGCAAACTTAACATTAGCAGAAACTGCACGTCCATCCTTGTTAACACGTCAATTTTCTCGTGACTATATTGTAAAATTTTTAGGATTGAACGCATTTACAGTTTATGATGGCGTTACTACTTATCAAACAAACCAAGTTCGAGCTGAAGCCAGTGAGAATGATATGGATAGTGTGGCAGACTATGTTAAAGGCCACTACGCAGCGCCAAACCCTGAAACATTCGGTATGGCTAAAGGTAAAAATGTAATTTATATTCACTTAGAAAGTTTCCAACAATTTTTGATTGATTTCAAATTAAAAGATGAAAATGGAGCTGAACATGTAGTTACACCGTTCCTTAACAGCATCTATCACAGTAATAGCACGTATAGTTTTGATAATTTCTTCCATCAAGTTGGACAAGGAAAAACAAGTGATGCAGAGACAATGTTTGAAAATTCATTATTTGGTTTAGATCAAGGTTCTCTTTTCACCCAAGTCGGTGGGAAAAATACCTTCCAAGCGGCTCCAGCTATTTTAGGTCAAGAAGCTGGTTATACGAGCGCTGTTTTCCACGGAAATGCTGGTAACTTCTGGAACCGCAATGAAACATACAAACATCTAGGCTATAACTATTTCTTTGATGCTAATTACTATGATGTGAATGAAGATAATTCGTTCCAATATGGCTTGCACGATAAACCGTTCTTCCAACAGTCAACACAATATTTGGAACATTTACAACAACCATTTTATTCTAAATTTATTGCTGTTTCGAATCATTATCCATATTCTCAATTTACAAATGATGAAGCTGGATTCCCGATTGCTCAAACATCAGATGAAACAATCAATGGATACTTCGCTACCGCAAATTATCTAGATAAATCTGTTGAAGAATTTTTCAATTATTTGAAAGCTTCTGGACTGTATGAAAATTCTGTTATTGTACTTTATGGTGACCATTATGGCGTGTCCACTTCTAGAAACCAAAACTTAGCTGAATTAGTTGGTAAGACAAAATCAACATGGAACGATTTTGATAATTCAACAATGCAGCGTGTTCCTTATATGATTCATATTCCGGGTCAAACAAACGGCGGTATCAATCATACTTATGGTGGTCAAATTGATGCATTACCTACCCTCTTACATTTAATGGGTATCGATACTAAAAATTATATTCAAATGGGGCAAGATTTGTTTTCTAAAGAAAATTCACAACTAGTTGCCTTTAGAAATGGAAATTATGTTTCACCTAAATATACAATGCTTGGCTCAAGTATCTATGAAACAGCCACTGGTCGTTTGATTGAAGAACCAACAGATCAAGAAAAACAAGAAGCTAAAGACTTGAAAGACAAAGCAAACTTACAGCTTCAAATGTCTGATCAAACCACAAACGGCGACTTGCTACGCTTTTATACAAACAGTGGTTTAGAACCTGTAAACCCAGATAACTACAATTACAAAGATCAATTAAAACAACTAGAGAAAATAGAAGATGAAAAAGGAAAAGAATCAACAAGTGTATATAGTAAAAACAATAATACATCGACTGTTGATAAATACCATACTGAATCTTACCAAGACTATTTGAAATCTGGGAAATAGTAACAATTAATCACGAAAGCTTGAGTAAATTACTCAAGCTTTTTTAAATCTTTTTCATAATTAATTCATATTCTTCTTTTATACTTATCGTAGTGAGGTGAATCTTTTGAAAAATATACGTTACGCTTTTGCTAGCGTTTCTTATCATAAAAAAATTTCTTTTGGCATTGGCATCTGTTCCGCATTTTTTCTATTTTTAGCAACAAGTATTTTGAACCTCATTGATATGGAAAAAATGTTGCATGATCAAGTCAGCAATTTGCCCAATATCTCTGATTACCTTGTTAATTATCACAAAATAATAAAGCTCTATTCCTCTTTGTATCTAGCCGTTTTATTTATTTGGGTGGTTTTGACTGCTGTAATCATTTTTATTTCATTGCGAGTAAAGGAACAAGATATGCTGAAGTGGCGTATTATGGGATTTTCAAAGCGGTTTGTCATCAAGCAATTGCTCTGGGAAAATCTTATACCCATAATTGTAGGAATGTTCACTGCAGCTGTATTCCTCTTAGTTTGCCAACATACATATGAGTTTATTTTAATACAGATTCGACCATGGATTACAGATGGATTAGGTATTAAACGTGTGGCTTTTTTCTCTTCAAATACAATTGTAGAAAGCACTCCAAATCAAATAGTGAATACGATTGGAAATACACATTTCCTTTCTATCGGAATCAGCGGTTTACCTGTCGCTACCATATTTAGGGCATTCTTAAAAAATTGCCTTGTCCTATTATCTATAACTACTGGAATCACTTTGTTATTATCAAGCTCATTTTCAAAAAAAACGAAAAAAGTATTTAGGATGTGAGTAAATGAATTTTTCTTTAGAACAAAATTGGACAGAAAATAGCTTTAAAGAGTTGTTTCAGCAACAACATATGACTGTTGTTCTAGAAGATCAAAGTAGTATTCAAGCAGATTTTTATTTTTTGATCGATAAATCTTTTGATATGAAACAATCAATGGCGATTGGTTTCATTCTATCTGAAAACACTTTTTTACCTTATCTTTCCATTAGAGATAATCTATTTGTAGGAACCTCCATCAAAGAAAAAAATAAAAAACAACTGCTCAATAACTATCTGGAGTATGTCGGACTTACGACAAGTGTGCTCAACAAATCTGAAGAGCAACTAACAACATTTGAACAAATCAAACTTCAATTGGTTCAATTATTGCTCATAGATAAAGACATCATTATTATTGATGATATCTTTCAAGAACTTTCCATTGGTCAACGCCAAGAATTATTACCGTTGCTTCAAAAAATTGCCAAAGAAAAACAAAAGGCGATCTTAGTTCTGACAAACGATATCCAAATTGCTGAGAGTCCATACATGGATAAAATCATTAAAACGGCTTAAAATTGAATAAACAACAAAACAAAAGCAGCTCCTTTGAAATTCTAGGAGCTGCTTTAATCTTGTTCTCTTTTATACCTTATTCTTGATCTTCGATTTCAACATCTGGAAATGAAATAGTAAAGCTGGTCCCTTTGCCTTCTTCGCTTTCAACATTAATCTTTCCTTTGTGTAACCTTACTAACTGCTGAACAATGGATAAACCTAGACCTGATTCACCATACTTTGTATTTTTTCTTGATGGATCAACTTTGTAATAGCGATCCCAAATATTTTGGACTTGCTCTTCTGACATTCCAATTCCTGTGTCAGTTATCGATACGATCGTCTCTAAATACCCTTTTTGAATACGAATTCTTATCTCACCATCGTGCGTAAATTGAATCGCATTTTGAATGATGTTTACCATGATCTGAACAAAACGATCATAATCTGCAAAGACATCTATACTTTCATCTGTCTCTAAAATAAGTTGATCATTCGCTGATTCTGCTTTTGCTTCTAATTGAGTAATAATGTTTTTTAACGTCTCAGTTGCATCAAATTTTTTGACTACAATACTAATTTGATTCGTTCTTATTTTTTCATAATCTAAATTCTCATTTACTAAACGAATAAGCCGAGATGTTTCGTTTTGCATAAGCTTAATCGCATTTTCTCTTTGAGCTTCTGGTATTGCATTGTATTGCAATCCTTCAAGCAAACCATTAATGGTCGTCAAAGGCGTTCTCATCTCATGAGAAGCGTCTGCCATAAATTGACGCCGACGGTCTTCCTGACGATCAATCTCTTCTCTAGATTCCTTTAGTGACTCAGCCATTTTATTAAAGTCTTCTGCTAAATCATCAAACTCATCCTTATCATGTGTAACGAGTTTAATGTCAAAATTCCCACTGGTTATCTCTTTTGTTGCTTTTCTCATTCGATTGATTCGTTTTACTTGGAAACTGGCAAAAAAGTAACTCAAAATCAAGCCTACAATACTTGATATGATAAATCCCTTAAACAGATTACCTGTTATTGCATCTACACTATCGGAAACATTTTTTGCTGGCTGCGTAACTACTAAAGCGCCAATAATCGTGTTTTCATTCGTTTGAGTATTTGTCTGAGTGACTGGTATCATGACATAGGAAGACATATTATCATTTCCATAGATATCTTTATTGACAGTGATATACTTTTCTTGTCCGTTCATCAATTTATCCCAGTTTTCTTCTATCAAAGAGTAATCTAATTTCTTCTTTGTATTGATTGGATATTGAATCGACATATCATGGTCAATAAAAACAAACTGAACATCTTGATTGCTCAATACACTTTCTGATATGGTAAAAGACATATTTAGTAACTCTTGATCGGTCATTCCTGGATATCGATTGATAGAGTCTTTGGTCTTCCATGATGACTGAGCGTACCCACGAAGTTGCTCATAATTTGTATCTTGCATCGTCTTTTTAGTAAGCTGCGTAAAGGATGTACCAACAATCAAAATGATCAAGATGATCACACCCCAAAACGCCAGTAATTGTTGATATAAATATTTCATCTAAGCGACTCCAGAATCATCAAATTTATACCCTACACCCCAAACGGTTTGTATAACTTGCGGTCCCACTTTTTCAATTTTTTGACGTAATTTTTTAATATGTGCATCTACTGTACGTTCATCACCAAAATACTGATAATCCCAAACCATCTCAAGTAATTGTTCACGAGAAAAGACCTGTCTTGGTTTTTTCGCTAATGTATAAAGCAAGTCAAATTCTTTTGGTGTCAACCCACCGATTAATTTATTATCAAGGTATGCTTCTCGTGTCTTTGTATTCATCTTAAAGTGATCTGTCTCTACATCAAATTGATCATCTGATCGTTCTACGCCATCTGTTGCATGATCCCCTATTTCTGAACGACGATGCAATGCTTTTATTCGAGCAATCAAAGTTAGCGGGCTAAATGGTTTTGTTACATAATCATCTGCACCCATTTCTAAGCCAATTACCTGATCACTTTCAGAATCTCTGGCAGTCAGCATAATAATCGGGACAGTATTCGATACTTTGCGGACTTCTCGGCAGACTGCCATTCCATCCATTGTTGGTAAGTTTAAATCCAACGTAATCATATCCCACTTTTCAGGATTTTCTAAAAAAGTATCTAAGCCTTCTTTACCATCATATTTAAATGTAGCATCCCAGCCCTCGTTTAAGAAAAACATTTGCATCATTTCTGATACGGATTCATTATCTTCTATCATTAATACATTCATTGTATATTCTCCTCTTCAATTCAAGTTTAACGTCACTTATATTATACTCTAAATTTTAACTATCTCCAATAACTTCTATCTTTCTTCAAAAAAGCTTTGTCTTTTATTCAATCTTTGATAAGATTAAGAATGAAAGGACGTTGAAAATTCATGGAAAATATACAAGCAGTTGCTTTTTTTGATTTAGATGGCACATTATTAGATAATAAATCACAAATCACACCTGAAATCACGAGTGCGATCCAGGCCTTAAAAGACAATCATGTCTTACCTTTGATCGCGACTGGTCGTACGATCGTAGAAATTGAACAGATTATGAAAGTTAGCGGCATTGATTCAGCGATCGTAATGAATGGACAGTTTATTCAAGTCGAAGGAAAGAAAATTTATTCAGATGAGTTTACTTATGAAGAGTGTTTAAAAATGTATGAGCATGTCAAACGTTTAGGTCACGAAATCTCGTATTACAATGATCAGCAAATTTGGTGTTCTGGTCATAATGAAATCGTTGCAAACGCCTATGCTTTTATCCATTCTGATGTTCCTGTAATCGATCGTTCTAGCTTAGATGGAAAAACAGTTAATATGATGTTAGTCTTATCGGAAGATGGTGACGCGCATTATTTAGAACATTTTCCAGAAATGACATTTTATCGTAATGGCCCGTACTCAATTGATACTGTTAGAAAAGGCGTTTCTAAAGGCAGCGGTGTCCAAAACTTATTTAAAACGTTAAATTTACCAAAGGTTCCAACTTTTGCCTTCGGTGATGGCATCAATGATCTAGCTTTATTTGAAGCTTGTGACAATAAAATTGCTATGGAAAATGCACGGATCGAATTAAAAGAACGTTCTAGTTTTATTACCAAGAAAAATACTGATGGCGGCATTGTTCATGCCCTAAAACATTTTGATTTGATTTAATGGATGTATCACTGAAAAATGGCAACAAAAAATCCCACTTCTTATTTAGAAGATGGGATTTCTTTTTTATGTCTTTTTTGATGAACACAGACAACGGTCCCTGTCACTTGAATCAGTAAGAGAAAAAACAGAATAACGCTTAATCCCATATGCCCTTGATCGAACGTTCTTTTTAACAATACAAGTAAAATCAGACTGCTTACTGAATAAAGTGACCATTGTTTATCCATAATATCTAGACCCCTTCGGTTTCTTACATACAAGGATAGGACTTTTGCTATAAAAATGCAAGTGTCTTTTATGAATCTGTGAGCTTTCCTTCAAAGTTTTAGGAGTTTTTTATAATTCTAAGGATATTCTAAACATTTCTATGTAAATTTTAAACATTTTTCAGTAGCAAAAGATTCTGTCCATTTCAAATAACAGGAAAAAGTGATACACTACTTTTATTGTAAACTTTACTGTAAGGAGTTTTGATTTATGTGTGAAAATAAAGAACCTAATATGCAACTTATTTTAGATACATGCTTGATGGCTGGTAAAATTATGACTGAGAGCGGTTCTGAAGTCTATCGAGTAGAAGATACGATGAATAGAATTGCTGAAAATGCTGGTCAAAATGAAAGTGTTAGCTACGTTACTGCGACAGGATTATTTATGGGATTCCGTTCTAGTAACTACACTCAATTAGAAAATGTTACAGAACGTAGTATTAATTTAGAAAAAGTCGCAATTGTAAATAACCTTTCACGGAAATTTGCTAATAAAGAAATTTCTTTGAATGAATTAAATCATAGACTAACAAACATTGATCATGATGCACCAACCTACTCAGTTCCTCTACAAATATTCGCAGCCGGACTTGTTAGTTGTACCTTGATGTATATATTTGGCGGTAATTGGAATGATTTTTTTGCTACCTTTATTATTGGTATGATTGGTTTTAGTATTTCTTTTTTTACTAAAGAATGGCTAAATATTAAGTTTCTAGATGATTTTCTTGCTGCTTTTACAATTGGTTTATTAGCCTATTTAGCGGTAAAATTTCACTTAGCTGAAAATATTGATAATATTATTATCGGTGCTGTTATGCCGCTTGTTCCTGGAGTTGCAATCACAAATTCTTTTAGAGATATACTCGCAGGTCATTTGCTGAGCGGAACTGCTCGTGCAACGGAAGCGATTTTTATTGCAGGCTCGATTAGAATTGGCATCGCAATTGTTTTTAAATTATTTATGTAAGGAGACCTGACTGTGGAAGTTATCATTCATTGTTTATTTAGTTATTTAAGTACGGTTACTTTTGGAATCGTTACAAATGTACCTAGAAAAGTGTTAAATGCTTGCGGCATCACTGGTGCTGTTGGTTGGATGATTTTTTGGTTGACAAAAAATTTAGAAGCCGGAGCGATATTTGCTAATTTTCTTGGAGCAATTGGTATTGGTTTAGTAAGTATTTATTTTTCACGCAGAAAAAAAATGCCTATGACGATTTTCAATATACCAAGCCTTGTTCCTTTAGTACCAGGCGGTCCAGCCTATCAAGCGGTTAGAAGTATTGTTTTAGGTGAGTATGTTGATGGCTTCCATTCAATTATTAAAGTCATCATGACAGCTGGAGCAATTGCTGCTGGTTTTATGGTTACCGGGATTGTTGAACGCCTGTTAAAAAAATTATTGGACAAAAATAAATCTGTGATAAAAACACAGTAATTAAAAAATGGATCAGAAGCGTTTACTTCTGATTCCACCGTTTATTCGTATTTAGAGTGTGGAACAAAAGTGCTTTTTACTTTTGTTCCACACTCTTTTTAATTCAATCAATTGCGATTTCTTCAGGCTCTTCTTCAAAAAACAGCAATAAGTCTGGTAATGTTAATTTTTCTTTTTCCTCTTTATTCAAATCTTTAATAATTCGACCTTTTTGCAAGACGATCAAGCGATTACCATAATGTAAGGCATCTTCCATTCTGTGAGTGATCATCAAACAAGTTAAATCGGCTTCTTTGATTCGTTGATCTGTCAACTGCATCAGCTGTTTAGATGTTTTCGGATCTAACGCTGCTGTATGTTCATCTAAAAGCAGTAATTCTGGTTTAGTCAGAGTAGCCATCAATAAGCTTAATGCTTGTCTTTGCCCGCCTGAAAGGTTACCAGTTGGTGTATCCAAATGTTTTTCCAGACCATTTCCTACTTCACTGCAAATCTTTGTAAAAAATGCTCTTTGTTCATTTATTTTACGTAAACGCAGCCCACGTTTTTTACCTCGATACATCGCTAAAAGTAAGTTTTCAGCAACAGTCATTCTTGGCGCTGTCCCCATTTTAGGATCTTGAAAAACACGTGAAAAATATTTTGCTCGTTTTTCTTCTGAATAAGTGGTGATTTTCTGGTCGTTGATAAATAAGTCGCCTTCACTCAAATCGATCGTTCCTGCAATACTATTGAATAACGTACTTTTACCAGCACCATTGCCGCCTAATACTGTAACAAATTCACCTTGAGCAATAGTAAGATTTACTTGATTCAAAATTACTTTTGTCTCATTCAATCCATTGTCGATTCGTTTTGTTGCGTTTTTAAGTTCTAAAACTGTACTCATTTTTTAACCTCCTTTTCTGGTAGAAAGTTTAACTTCAACGCTTTTTTCAGTTGAGGAATCATTAAGCACGCTGCTAAGATTACCGCAGAGAATATTTTTAAGTATGTTGTATCAAATCCAAGTTTGATTACTAATAAAATAAGTAATTGGTAAATAATACTGCCCACTACAATTGCTACTAAACGTTCAGCAAAGGTTAAATCACCAAACAACACTTCCCCAATGATGATCGATGCCAAACCAATAACGATTACACCTGTTCCTTTGTTGACATCTGCATAGCCGTCATTTTGTGCAATCAGAGCTCCTGATAATGCAATGACTCCATTTGATAAAGTCAATCCTAAAATTTTCATAGAATCAGTTTTGATCCCGATTGAACGAGCCATATGCTCGTTGTCACCAGTAGCAATATAGGCTTGTCCTAAATTAGTATTGAAGAAAAATAAGAGTAAGCTAATAATGATCACTAAAAATATCACACCTAAAAATACAATATCGTAATAGTTAGGTAAGTTTAATTGTAAAAAGAAATCTTGAATTTTAGGTTTGTTCAATAAAGATAAATTTGGTGTCTGCATCACATATAAAATAACGGAATTTAAACCAGACATCACTAAAATTCCTGCTAAGATCACTGGGATTTTTCCTTTAGTAAAAAGCAATCCTGTTACTAATCCAGCACACATTCCTGCTAAAACACCTAATAACGTTGCTAAGATTGGATGAATCCCTGATGTAATTGCTGTAACACAAACTGCTCCTCCTAATGGAAATGAACCTTCTGTCGTCATATCTGGAAAATTTAAAATACGGTAAGTCATAAAAATACCTAGTCCTAATATTGCCCATAACATCCCTTGGCCAATTGCTGAAACAATCATTTGATCCTCTCCTTATGTTTAGTCTATTATTTTTGCTTTTGATTGAATATCTTCAGGTATTGAAATCCCTAATCTATCCGCTTGTTTTTGATTAATAATAATATCCCCTGTTTTAAATGTATAAATCGGTGTTGTTGCAGGTTTTGCTTCTCCTGATAAAATGGCCCCTGCCATCTTCCCTGTTTGTACACCTAAATCAAACTGATTGATGCCGACTGTAGCCACTCCGCCTTGTTCAACCATTGTATCTACAGATGGAATTATTGGTGTTTTTGTTTTGTCAGCTTCACTGACCACCGTTTGCATCGCATTTGCTATAGTATTATCGGTTGGGATATAAATAACATCTACTTCACTTGTCATGACTTGAACTGTTTGCGCAATTTCGTTACTAGAAGGAACCGCAAATGTTTTTACAGTCAAACCTTTCGTTTCCGCAACTTTTTTCGCCTCTTCTACTTGATATTTTGAATTTTCCTCAGAAGATGCATACAAAATTCCGATTTTTTTACTTTTCGGCAAAATTTTCGTTACTAAATCAAACTGGGCATCAACTGGTGACTTATCGCTAACTCCTGTTATATTCCCACCAGGTTTTTGATTATTTTTTACAAGTCCAGCACTGACTGGATCAGTGATTGCTCCAAGTACGATTGGTATTTCGGATGTCGTATTAGCAAGTGCTTGTGCTGCTGGTGTTGCAATTCCTATCAAAACGTCAGACTTTTTTTCTTGGACTAATTGTTGGCTCATCGTAGTTAATTTACTTTGATCTGCTTGACCATTTTGAAAAGCAATAGTCATATTTTTCCCATCTTCATATCCTTTTTCTTTCAATCCAGCTTGTATACCTTTATAAATTTGATCCAAAGCTGGATGGCTGACAAATTGGAGTACTCCTACTGTCGGCATTTTTTCTTTAACCGTTTCTTTTTTTTCTACAAAAAATGATCCAATTAGAAAAATAACAATAATAAGCACGGTGATTGATAAGCGATTTCTTTTCATTTTTTATCCTCCTATATCTATCCTCAATAAGTAAACATTGCTTAAAAATAAGTTCAAATAAAAAAACAACGACAAATCCTAAACAGGAGCGGTCGTTGTTTTATAAACAAAAACCACATAGATCAATAATCATCTATGCAGTCAAAAAATTCATCACGAACAAACTAACATAGATACAAGATTTAGAATTCATCTTCTAAAGCTGTATCTATGAGAGTATCATACATACAACTATCTACGCCAGTTTTGCCATGAGTTATTCAATTGCTTAATTGGTTTTGATAGTTTATTCATGTAATCACTCCTATAGTTTTTCTATTAGAAACAGTCTACACCAAAAATAATTTGTTCGTCAAGTCTAAAAATGTCATAAACTTTACTTAAATTAAATTTTTTCTTTATTTTTCGATTTTTTTAGTCGTCTACGATAACTCCAGCTATCTTTTTGTTCCTTAACGGGATAAAATTTCAAATTAGTAAACATTTTTTGAGAAGCCTTGTTCCAATTAAAAATTTCACTTACAGTCATGAATTCTCTGCCCATTTTTTTTGACTTATAAATAAAATACTTTGTAACGATCCGACCAATCTGGCGATTACGAAACTCTTGATCAATGACAATTGCGTAATCGTCTTCCGCTAGCCAAACATCACCGATTATTTGAAATTTATGGCCATTTTTATATTCGATGTAATAAAGGATTCCGTGATCATTTTGCCATTCGTACATTTGTTTGATTTGCTCTTTTGTATAGGTACATTCCTTGCCAATAATGTTACGCATACTTTCCGGATCTTGGTACCATTTCAACGATTCCATTCGAAGCTTATCAAAAGGCACTAGCCGAATGTTTTCATTTATTCTGACTTTTTTTAGAGAATTACGATTGAAAGAGGACCCAGTATCAAGCCGAGTCCTCTTTTTAAATAATTCAGTTGCCAAAGTCCGCCATTTAGTACCTGTCACGTCGATCACTTCTTACATAAACGCGTTGTAGTTTAGTTCTCATCATTAAAAGTCCTAATAAAATGAATAGAGCGAATTCCATAGTAAGCCCTTCTTTCCATTAATAGATTTTATTCTACTGCCGAATCTTCTTCAAGAGGTTGTTCTTCATTCGTTTGCACTTGACTTGTTGTTTGTGTTGTCTCAGTTGTCGTTTGTGACGTAGCTGGCGCTGATGATGCTGGTGTTGCTGGTGGCTGAACGCTTTCTCCGATACTAGACAATGGTAATTGATTTAAAGCTGGAATCAGCATGGTTTTTGTGTCAAAGCTCTCATCAACAAGAATTCTGTTTTTTTCTTTGCCATTTTCAAAGAAGATGATCGTCACTTCATTTTTTTTGATATTATATTTTTTTTCTATATTTTCTGCGTCATAAACAAGTGGATAAATATAAATACTGTGGTTGAAATCTTTCATTTGCTTAGAATCTTTTAAAACATTGATAACATTTTCATAGTTTTCCCCACTAGGTACGGAGAATAAAACAGTCATCGCAGTTTTTTCACTGATTTCTTTATCAGCTGTTTTAGCTTCTAAATAATTTGCTTTCTTGCCTAACTTTTCTTGATTCACTAAAGATTCTATTTCAGATGAACGAATATTTGCCTGCATTTTCGGTACAAAGATAAATAAACTAATAATAAATAAAACAATCACAACTAAAATAATTGCACTAAGTTTTTTGTGTTTGTTTAAAGCGGCTATAAAGTCATCTTTAATATCGATAAAATTTTTGTTCATGTGGTCTCTCCTCTGCAACTTATATCTTTATTATACTAGTAGTTCTGACCTTTGCCTAGTATAACAAATAATGCTCTAGTAATTTTTAATAAAAAAACATAATAGTTCTCATATATAAATATATATATATACTAAAAAATAACAATAACTTGAGTTTTTCCCACCTGTTGACAAATTTCTTCTACTAGCCTATACTTTCTTTAAATGATGAATATATTAGAATACGATGAAAAGAAGAGTACTGTTTCATGAAAATTCATAAGAGAGTCTCGGTTGCTGAAAAGAGATAATTTGAACAAACAGGAAGATGGTCTTTAAGTAAGTATTGGCAAACACTTGTATAGCTAATACTGGGAGCGCCCATTATAGCGTCAAGGTATCGATCATTACGATCTTGTACCTACAGAGGAAAATCTTGTAAGAGATTTTTAAATTAAAGGTGGTAACGCGATTATTCGTCCTTTACTTTTGCAAAAAAGTAAGGGGCTTTTTTTGTACTTTTCATAATAATTATTTAAAAATGGAGGAAAAATAATGCCAAATAATAAGCAGAAAATACCGTTTCGTTATGATATCGTAGGAAGTTTTTTACGTCCTGAATCGTAAAAAAATGCACGTGCCTCATATGCAAATGGTGATATTACCAAGCAAGAATTAACAAAAGTAGAAGATCAAGCGATCATTGCTTTGATCAATAAGCAAAAAGCTGTTGGCCTTCATGCAGTAACAGATGGCGAATTTCGCCGTCGCTGGTGGCATCTAGACTTTATCGCAGGTCTGAATGGCATTACTGTTTATGATTTTCAAACAACTGCGTTTGGTATTTCAACCGAGGCTCAAGGAACCTATGTCAGCGGTCCATTGTCGTTTTCAAAAGACCATCCTTTTCTCGATCATTTTCGTTTTACTCAAAAACATGCATCTCCCACTTTAGCTAAACAAACGATTCCTGGGCCAAATATGATTTTCTTGGATTCGTTGATTTTGTCAAAACAATACAATGAGAATCCGATTTACGATTCTTTAGAAACCTTCAAGCAAGACTTGATCACAACCTATCAAGAAGCAATTCAAGCTTTCTATGATGCAGGCTGTCGTTATTTGCAACTAGATGATACAAGCTGGGGCGGCTTATTTGATGATCGCTTCCGTGAACTGATCAAAACTAACGGTTTGGACGCCGATCAACTGTTAAACGATTTCCAAGAAGTCACCGAAAGATCTTTAGCCAAAAAACCAGCTGATCTTGCTGTTACATTCCATTTTTGCAAAGGAAACTTTCAATCTCACTGGCTTTATAATGGTTCTTATGAAACAATTGCAAAAAATTTATTTTCTATTGAGGCATTTGACGGATTTTTCTTAGAGTATGATGATGAACGTTCTGGTGGATTTGAACCGCTCAAAGAATTACAAAATCAACGAATCGTCTTAGGTTTAGTGACAACTAAAAATGGTCAGCTAGAAGACCCCTCTTCCATCATTAAACGAATCAAAGACGCAAGCAAGTTTATTCCTTTAGAACAAATTTGTTTATCTCCTCAATGCGGCTTTGCTTCAACACACGAAGGAAATCATTTGACGGAAGAGGATCAATGGCAGAAAATTAAACTTGTCAAAACAATCGTGGAAACAGTTTGGCAAGATGCATAAATAAAAAGGAGGCAACAACATGACATTGATTAAAGAAGTTCCATTTCGCTACGATCAGGTAGGTAGTTTCTTACGACCTGAAAGATTAAAAGAAGCTAGAAAACAGTTTGAAAATAAAACAATTTCAGCAGAAGAATTAAAACTCGTTGAAGACCAAGCAATTATCGAGCTGATCAACAAACAAGTTCAAGTAGGATTAAAAGCCGTGACTGATGGTGAATTTCGCCGTAGTTGGTGGCATTTAGACTTTCTTTGGGGCTTAAATGGTGTCACACAAACAACCCCTGATGACGGTTATCAATTTAACAAAGTCAAAACAAGAGCTGCCTCTTATGAAATTACTGGTGACGTTTCTTTTAATCCGAATCATCCCTTTTTTGAGTCCTTTGCTTTTTTAAAAGAGCATACGCCAAAAGGAATTATTTCCAAAGCATCCATTCCTTCCCCGACTTTATTATTTAATCGGAAAAGCAGCAGTACGTTTATTTCTGAAAATTACCAAGATGAAACAGCCTTTATTGATGATTTGGTTGAAGCTTATCAAAAAACTATTCTAAAATTTTATGATTTAGGTTGCCGTTACCTTCAATTAGACGATACTTCTTGGGGGATGTATACAGGATTTATCGAAAATGCAAAAACGGAACAAGAAATACTGCAATGGCAACGTCATTGTGATGCCGGTGTTACGATTATCAATCAGCTTCTAGCGGGGCTTCCTGATGACTTAACAGTCACAATGCATGTCTGTCGTGGAAACTATAAATCTGACTGGGCTATTGCAGGTCCATATGACCATGTAGCTGCTTACTTAGCACAATTGACTATTGATGGTTATTTCTTAGAGTATGACGATGAACGCTCCGGCGGATTTGAACCATTAGCACAAATCTATAAAAGTGGCCCAACTAAAAAAGTCGTTCTTGGTTTAGTAACTTCCAAATTTCCTACGTTGGAATCAGAAGATAGTTTAATAAAACGGATTACAGAAGCAAGCACATATATACCACTAGAAAACCTGTGTCTTTCTCCTCAATGTGGATTTGCTTCCACCGAAGAAGGCAATCATTTAACAGAAGAGGAACAATGGGCTAAAGTACGATTAGTAATCGATACTGCTAAATCGGTTTGGAAAGATGCATAAAAAAACAAGAAGCGGAGTTATGCTCTCGCTTCTTGTTTTTTTATCGGTTCACCGAACGTGCCATGTAGTTGATTATGTGTCGCATTCTACGAATCGTTTCTTTGTTCGCACGTTCTTGACTCGTACCAACTGCTGGCAGTAATAAAATATCTGCACCCGCTTTAGCAATTTCTAAATTGGTTTCAAAAGTCCCAGAATTTCCTGTTAAACAAATAAAATTAATACACCTTTCCTCTACCAAATAGATTCATCAATTTCACATTCTTTAACTTTTATTTTCCACTTCCTTTATAAATAAAAAGAACTCCGTTATAATAGTACTATTATGTATATAGAATTGAGGGATGTTTATGTCATTTGATGGCGTATTTACTCATACAATGGTCTCAGAATTGTCTGAAGCGTTAGTCACAGGCCGAATTTCAAAAATTCACCAGCCTTATGACAATGAAATTATTTTAGTTATCCGTACGAAAGGGAAAAATCATAAATTACTTTTATCAGCTCACCCAAGCTATGCTCGGGTTCAACTGACCGATATCGCTTATGCCAATCCAGACACACCGCCAAACTTTGTCATGATGCTACGTAAGTTTCTTGAAGGAGCGATTTTGGAACAAATTCATCAAGTAGATAATGACCGGGTGATCCATTTTACTTTCACCAAAAGAGACGAACTCGGTGATTTACAAAATATCATTTTGATCGTTGAATTGATGGGCAGACACAGTACGATTGTTTTGATGAACAAAGAAAACGGCAAGATTTTAGATGCTATCAAACATATCGGCAGTTCCCAAAATAGTTACCGTTCTTTACTACCTGGCGTTGAATATATTGATCCGCCAAAACAAGAGCAACAAAATCCATTCTTAGCTAGTAAAGAAAAAGTCTTCGAGCTCCTTTCAAAAACTAGTGAAATCAATGGAAAATATTTACAAAGTCAATTTCAAGGTTTAGGCAAAGACACAGCTGATGAATTAGCATTTCGTTTAAATGAACAACCCAATGAAAAAATGCCTGTCTGGCAAACATTTTGGGCTTCACTTGAAACACAAACTAGCCCAACCTTAACAACGACTGAGAAAAAAGAGTTTTTCACTCCCCTTCCTTTTGTTTCACTAGATGGAAAACAACAAACTTTTGAAACGCTAAGTGAATTGCTCGATGTCTTTTATGGTGGAAAAGCTGAAAAAGACCGCGTCAAACAACAAGGTGGCGAACTGATCCATAAAATCGAAAATGAATTAAAACGAAATCAAAGTAAGGTCGTAAAGCTTCAACAAACATTAGCTGATACAGAACACGCTGAAAACTATCGTCGTGATGGTGAACTCTTGACAACCTTTATGGCTCAGGTTCCAAAAGGCGCTGAATTTGTTGAGTTGCCGAATTATTACGAAGAAGATCAGTTATTAAAAATAAAATTAAATCCAGCACTTACTCCTAACCAAAATGCTCAAAAGTATTTTCAAAAATATCAAAAATTAAAAAATGCTGTAAAAGTCGTTTATGGTCAAATTGAACAAGCGAATCAAGAAATCAGCTACTTAGAATCTGTCTTATCGCAATTAGAAATTGCAGGTCCGATGGATATCGAGATCATTCGTGAAGAATTGATCGAACAAGGCTATGTCAAAAAACGCGGTGCTAAAAAACAAAAACAGCCTAAGAAAAGTAAACCAGAAGAATTTTACGCTAGCGACGGCAGCTTGATTCTCGTAGGCCGCAATAATCTGCAAAATGATCAGCTGACTCTTAGAACAGCGAAAAAAACAGATATTTGGCTACATGCAAAAGATATTCCAGGCTCTCACGTCATCATCAAGAATACCGATCCATCTGAGGAAACATTATTGGAAGCAGCAAAACTTGCCGCTTATTATTCAAAATATCGTTTATCTGCCCAAGTTCCTGTTGATTATGTTCAAGTAAAACACGTGCACAAACCTAATGGTGCTAAACCTGGATATGTTATTTATGAAAATCAAAAAACGATTTATGTTACCCCTGACGAAGAATTCCTAGAAACATTAAAGAGGACGAAACAAAACTAGAAAACAGTTTTGCATCACCCTTTAAAAGCAAATAAAAAAACAAGGCAAACATAGCTTATTTTCAAATGAGCTGTGTTTGTCTTGTCTTCTTTTTTAATCACGAGCAACCATTGCTCGTTTAACTAAGTTATTCGATACCTCAGAAATAATCGTATTTGCTGAAACACCATTCAATACAGGCTTTTTAAGAGTCATATAAAAAATATACTCAGGGTTTTCAGTTGGTGTGATCGTGACTACCGAATGTAAATACTCTTGTGTTTGGTAGCTACCATTCTCAAAGAACTCTGCTGTCCCAGTTTTAGCAGAGACATTTAATCCTTCTATTGCATATTCTTTTCCCATCCCGTATCTCGGATCTACTGTAACATCTTTCATATATTCCAAGACTTTTTTAGCAGTTTCGCTGGAGATGGGTGTTCCTACAGTTTCTGGTTGGATCATTGTTTCTTCACCATTTGAAGAAACAATTTTACTGATAATATTCGGTTTTAGCATTTGTCCGCCATTAGCAATTGCAGTGTATGCCTGAAGCATTTGTAAGTTGGTAACAGAGATACCTTGTCCGTATGCGGTCATTGCTCTGTCTACCGTTGTCTTATTCTGAATCTCTCCAGCTGCTTCACCTGCTAAACCAAAATTTGTGCTTTGACCAAAACCAAACTTTTTAAGATATTCTTGCCACAAATCAGGCATTCGTTCTTGAAGTGTCACCATTCCTACATTACTTGACCAAGCTAATCCTTGCCTAAATGTCATATTACCATCGCCAACACCGTTATTCCAATCACTGATCTTGGTATCATCAATTTTGATACTTCCAGAGGCAAACTGTTCAGTTTCATTGAATTTATTTTCTTCAATTGCACTTGCAACCATCATACTTTTCATTGTTGAGCCTGGTTCATAGACATCTTCTACAAGAATATTACTCCATCGAGCAGTATTAGGATCATCTAAGCCTTTTTTTGTATCTAATTCAAATGATGGGCGTTGAGAAGTTGCCAAAATATTTCCAGTTTTTGCTTCCATCAAGGTAGCCGTTATATGTTCAGGCTGATATTTTGTTACAGCATCGTCTAATAACTCTTCCAAATAAAATTGTAAATTACTATCCAGCGTGGTGTAAATATCACTTCCATCAACCTTTTTTTTCTCTTTCACACTGCCAGGTTTTACATCACCTAAAGCAGAGTTTTTTTCATAGCTTCTAGAACCTTTTTTACCAGATAGTTTGTCATCATAGGCTTCTTCAATGCCCATAACGCCCTTTTCGTCGCCTTTGTCATTTTGCTGAGTATATCCAATAAAATAAGAGGCAAAATTGCCTACTTGGTACGCACGTTTTTTCTCTTCTCTAAAATAAATACCGGAAATTTTTTTCTTGTCCAGCTCTTCTTGAATGTTTCTTTTTGTTTCAAAATTCAAATTCTTACCATTCGTTCCAAATTCAACCGTAGTAACGGATTCTCCTTCTTCATTGACACTAGGTTTTAATTGTTTTAATGTCATGTCTTTATCTATTTTTACATATTTTTCAAAGATTTCAGCAATCGATGCCCAATCTTTTTCTTGAACATATAGTTTTTTACCTTCTAAATCAGTGTAATTTTTATCTAAAATTGCATATAGAGAAAATGCACTTGAATCCTCGACTAATACATTGCCATTTTTATCGAAAATCGATCCTCTTTTGGCTTCCAACGTTTCATGAACTTCATACAGATCTTTTGTCTTTTCAGAAAGAGAGGTTCCTGCAACCTTACCTGTAATCAGAATATATGAGAATCGAATTGTAAATAACAAGAAAATCAAAATGGCCAAAAATAAAACAATTACGCCAACTCGTTTTCGATTTTTAGTTGTTGAGAGATTACGACTATTAATTATGTCTTTTATTTTTTTCATTTTTGCTTATCTCCAAGTTGAGTTTTTGTGTAGCTTTCTATTTAAAAGTCTGGGTTTATACCTCGTCTTCTAAAGAACTGTGTTCTTTCATTCTACCTCTTTTAACCATTGATTTTCCGCTTGTTATTCACTTCTTAAACAAAAATTAGAATCTTGTAAAAGTACTTATTTTTTCCCTAAATGAAATTGAAGTTTCTATTCATACGCAAGCTAAAATAAAGAACATAACTCTAAATTTCTCTGAGTTATGTTCCTTTTTAACTTATTTTTTTCTTGCTACATGTACTTTCAATTGTTTGCCTTTGATTGTTCTTTCTTTCATCGCTTGAATAACCAGTTGACCTTTTCCATTTAAAATATCAACATACGTCACATTTTCTTGAATGGTGATAATACCAATATCTTCCGAGTTGATTCCTTCAATTTTTGAAATAGTTCCCACAAAATCAAGTGCACGTAATTTCTTTTTCTTACCGCCATTAAAATAAACTTTTGTGATTTCTTCATTTACTCGCTTGGCTTTTTGATGCTTTTGTTTTTGCTTCGTTGTAATTTTTTTCTCAAAAGCGGGTTTACTTCTAGCAACTAGTTTAGCATTTGGTAAAGTGATTCTTGTCATTGTCAGCTCAGCAAAAGCCTCGATTTCTCTTTTTAAAGTCTCTTCTTTTGGTGTGACAAATGTCAGTGCAAAACCTTCTTTACCTGCACGACCCGTTCGGCCAACCCGGTGAACATAGCTTTCTTTTTCAAACGGTACGTCTAGATTAATGACGTGAGTGATATTTTCAATATCGATACCTCGAGCAGCAACATCTGTCGCTACAAGGTAACGAAACTTTCCTTTTCTAAAAGCATCCATTACTTCAAAACGATCTTCCTGCATCATCCCGCCATGTAATTTTCCAACTGGATATTCTGCGTTGACTAAGAAATCGAATGTATCATTGACCATCTCTTGTGTATTGCCAAAAATAATACATGTGTCTGGATTTTCAACGATTGTTACCGCTTCTAGTGCTGCTAATTTATTGTCTTGTGTTACATCTAAAAAAGCATGTTGAATCTTAGGCGTTGTTTTTTCAGTTGCTTCGATTTTTACTATAGTTGGTTCATTTAAATAGGAACGACTCATTTGTTCGATTGTTTTGGGCATCGTTGCAGAAAATAAAAGCGTATTTTTAGCTTCTGACAATGCAGCAATGATCTCTTTAACCTGATCAATAAATCCCATATTCAGCATTTCATCTGCTTCATCAATAACTAAACAATTAATTTTTTCAAGAGGAAGTGTTCCTTTTATGATATGATCCAACACACGGCCTGGTGTTCCTACTACGATATGGCTTTTTTGTTTTAGTTCTGATTTTTGTTTAACAAATGAAGCTTTACCATAGACTGCTGTAGCTTTTATTCGTTTGTATCGTCCTATATTGATGATGTCTTCTTGTACTTGTTGAGCAAGTTCTCTGGTTGGTTCTAGAACAAGAACTTGTGGTTTATTTTCGGCCCAATCTACCTTTTCGCAAAGTGGAATAGCAAAACTAGCTGTCTTTCCGCTCCCTGTTTGAGACTGCACTAAAACATCTTTTCCCTTCAAAACAGCTGGAATAACCGCTTGTTGGACTGGTGTGGGTGTTTCGTAGCCTAAATCTGAAATAGCATTTAAGATTACCTCACTTAGTGGATAGGTATTGAAATTTATTTTACTCATTGTTTCCCCATTCTTCTATTTTATTGATCAAAATGACTTGCATGCTTTTGGTGTAAACTTATTTGTCATCTTCGTTATCTAAATAGTTTTCGATTTTTTTGACTCAGTTACTCATTATCCATGAAAAGTCATCGAACTGCAAGAGGAGGATTTACAAATAGGGTTTAGTAATCAAGTCACCTGAATTTGCTAACTCTTCAGGTGTTCCACTAAACATTAATTTCCCGCCTTTTGTACCACCTTCTGGTCCAATCTCAATGATCCAATCTGCCTGTTTGATCATACTTAAATGATGTTCTAAGAGAATTAAGCTACTGTTTTCATCCACCATTTGCTTAAAAAGTGTCAATAATTGATCGATATCAGCTAAATGTAGCCCATCTGTTGGTTCATCCAATAAGTAAATCGTTCCTTTTTTATGAAGCTGATTTGCTAATTTTAATCGCTGCAATTCTCCACCAGAAAGTGTTGTTAACGATTGATTCAACCGTAAATAACCTAACCCAACTTCCAACAGAGTCAACAATTCTTGCTTAAAGGATTGATCTAAAAAAAATTGACTACTCTCATTCACCGTCATTTCCAAAACATCCACAATCGTTTTGTCTTTATACGTGTATTTCAATACTTCAGGATCATATCGTGTACCATGACAGACTTCACAAGTAGTCACGATATCTTCCATGAAAGCCATATCAGAAACGATTACACCTTTGCCGCGACATCTTGGACAGGCTCCCTTTGAATTATAGCTAAATAAAGCAGCACTTACACCATTTTGTTTGGCAAATAATTCACGGATTTTCCTGAAGATATCCAAATATGTTAATGGAGTTGAACGTAAATTGATTCCAATACTTTTTTGTGAAATTGCTACGATCTCATGATTTTCTTCAACAGCAGTTTGACGAATGATTTCTCCCAATGAAGATTTGCCCGATCCTGCAACTCCACAAATAACGGTCATTACACCTAGAGGAATTTCTACAGAAAAGTCTTTTAAATTATGGAGAGTAGCGTTTTTTATCTCTAAAAAACTTTTTGGTTTACGCGGATTTTTTTTAATTGGGATTTCAGTCTGTAAAGCTTTGCTCGTTATAGTTTTAGACTGAAGAAATTCAGCATAATCGCCAGCAAATTGAAGTTCCCCGCCACCTTCTCCAGCACCTGGCCCCATATCAAGAATATAATCTGCACAGCGAATCAGTTGCGGATTATGTTCTACTAAAACCACGGTGTTTCCTTTATCTTTTAAAGCAAGCAACGCATTATTGATACGGTCGATGTCTTTAGGATGTAAGCCAGCGCTCGGTTCATCTAAAATATACATCATATCATTCAATGCGCTATTGATGTATTTAGAAATTCTGATCCGCTGTGCTTCACCGCCAGAAAGACTTCCAGTCGATCTTCCTAAAGTCAAATAGCTTAAGCCGATTTCAATTAAAGCCTCCAAGCGTTTTTGAATTTCAGGTTTGATATCTACCGCCAAAGGGGCATCGATCTTTTCAATAAAAGAAGTTAATTCATCCAGTGAAAACATCACGACATCAGCAATACTTTTACCTGAAATTTTACAGCTTCTCACTCGCTCGTTTACCCGAGTACCACGACATGCCGAACAAGTTTCGACAGTTATAAAACGATCTAATTGCTTTTGGTGTCTTTTTCCTTCATCTGATTGTAGAATACTCCTTCTCATCCGAGGGATCAAGCCTTCAAATAATGCAGTATGGGGCCATTTTTCTGGTGGATTTTTTAATTTTTGTTGTGGTGCATACAAAAATAATTCTAACTCCTCTTTCGTATAGTCTTTTATTTTCTTATCCAAATCAAATAGACCGCTGTCTGCATAACGTTTCCAACGCCAAAATCCCGCATGAAAAGTCGGAAAGTCTATCGGACCTTCATTTAAAGATTTATTAAAATCGACTAATTCATGAACATCAATAGTTGTCACGGTTCCAATACCATCACACTCAGGACATTTCCCATCAGGATGATTGAACGAAAAAGTATCTGAATAGCCAACAAATGGTTCTCCTACCCTTGAAAAAAGTAAACGTAAAAAAGTATAGATATCAGTATACGTTCCCACTGTTGACCGAGAATTGGAAGATAATTTCTTTTGTTCGATTACAATCGCAACAGGTAAATTTTCTATACTTTCAACAATTGGTCTACCATATTTAGGTAAGTATTTTTGTAGAAAGCTTGGAAAAGTATCATTCAATTCTCTGCGTGATTCAGCAGCTAGCGTATCAAAAATCAAAGAAGATTTTCCAGAACCAGAAACTCCTGTCACCACGGTTAATTTATGTTTTGGGATTTGAGTTGTCACGTTTTTCAAGTTATTTTGGGTTGCGTTTTTTATTTTGATCCATTCTTTCTCCATATTTCTCCCCCTACAATTAGTCTTTCTTGCAATAGCTGATACTTCTTACTCTCAACTATTTATTATAAAACTATCTAAAATGTATTACTAATAAAGTGATACACTTTTTCTTAGCCAGAATACGAAAAAGCCTATCTCGTTAGAGATAGGCAAGAAAGAGGGAAATGAAAAAATTGGTTTATTAGGGTTGAATTAATCATATTAGCCTAACCTTAAATAGAGCTTAAATGTTTCAGGTTTAAACACACTTTTCCAAAAAAGTCTTTTTTATTTAAGTATTATAAATTTCCGAAGAAAAAGACTTTTTCTTTTTCGCGGCATTGAATCTGAACGGATGAAAAAACTTTTTTTGAATGGATCATTTGTACTTTTTCATTTAAAGTTTTTAAGCAAAAGTAAGTTCTAACGACCTGTACGTTTTCTTTCTGTCTCTGGATATCTATCACCAACAATTTGAATTTGTTGCAACGCGCATTCAATCATTGTTTTTTCGTCAGGACTAAATACTATATTTGCAGCTTCAATATTTTCCAAAATCCGTTCCTTTTTCGTTGTTCCTGGAATTGGAACGATCCATGGTTTTTGATCAAGTATCCAAGCAATCGCAAGTTGTGCAGTTGTGACACCTTTCGCATCTGCAATTTCCTTCATAAAATCAAGTAAGACTTGATTCGCACTCATAGCTTCTTGGGTGAATCTCGGCAATTCACCCCGATTATCATTTTCACTAAAATGGGTATTTTTATCCAACTTTCCAGTAAGGTATCCCCTTCCCAATGGGCTATATGAAACCAAACCAATTCCCAGCTCTTCTAAAACAGGAAAAACTTCTTCTTCAACTTCCCGCCACCAAATCGAATATTCACTTTCAACTGCGGCTAATGGTTCCACTACATGAGCTTTGCGAATTGTTTGTGCCCCTGCTTCAGATAATCCCCAATGTAAAATTTTCCCTTCCTGTTTGAGTTTTTGAATCGTTAGCGCAACTTCTTCGATTGGCGTGTTTGGATCAATTCGGTGGATATAATACAAATCAATATAATCCGTTTTTAAACGTTTTAACGAGCCTTCTACAGCTGAGATAATCGTTTTTGGGCTACTATCTGGTTCATTTTTTAATCCATCGATTTTGAATCCGCCTTTTGTTGCAATTTGCACTTGTTTTCTTTTTCCAGCTAATGCTTCTCCAACCAATTCTTCATTCGTATACGGACCATATACTTCAGCCGTATCAAACATTTTGATTCCTGCATCAATCGCTGTATGAATAACATCGATCATTTCGTTTTTGTCTTTTACTGGACCTCGATGATAATTCAAACCCATACAACCAAATCCTATTTCTGATGTCACTAAACCATTTTCACCAAGTTTTCTTTCTTTCATAAATTGATCCGTCCTTTCTAATCGCTTTTATGATAAAACTATATCAATTAGAGTGAACTATAAGTCAAGTGTTTTCCTTTAAGATTTTTAATGAATCAGTCTAAAAATCACTTGGACATAGATAAGCAGATTCCTCTTAGCAAAATTTTAAAAAACACAAAAAAGTGCTGAAAATTGTTCCTTCCAGCACTAATATATAGGACATGAATCTTTCACTTTAGGATCAAGCGTAAAATAAATGATAAACCAAACCATCCAATCAAGCTAATACCTATTGCGATTACCCAGCCTAAAAGGTTATGTTCTAAAGGTAAAGGCATATTCATTCCAAAAAAACCAGTTACAATCGTTGGAATTGTTAACAAAATTGAAAGAACTGTCAAAATTTTCATCGTGTCATTCAAATTATTATTTAAAATATTATTATAGGTACCCGATAATTGCTGTAAAACTTGCGCTGTTAATTGAGCCATTTCAACTAACTGTCTAGCCTCAATCAACGTATCTTCCCACTGCTCTTTTTCAACCTCATTCAACGATTGGAAAATCACATTGGTTTTTATTTGTTCTAATAAAACTGCGTTTTGTTTTGTCGCTGATATAAAATAGGCAACACTAGTTTCTACATCAGATAAAGCTAATAAATTCGTCTTAGTCGTTTTCTCTTTCAGCATATTATTAATATGATTTCGCTCTTTATTCATCTCTTCAATCACAGGAAAAAATTTATCTGTAATTAAAAATAAACTCGAAAACAAGAATTTAAAAACAGAAATATCTGAATTGTTTTGTAAATATTTTTCCATATACTCAATAATATAGGTATTTTCATTATTTGTGATCGTTAATAATTGTTTATTTTTAATTAAAAATGTCATTGGTACAGCTTCGTAGTGATTGTTGTTCTTTTTATTTTGTGGAACATTGTAGATCAGAATAAACGCATCTAGTTCATTATCATATTCAATACGCGCACGTTCATTTTTATCTAATGCATAAGAGATAATTTCACTATCTAGACCATATTGCTTATATAAATCGGAATCCGTTGCAACTTGATCAGAGTTGATATTGATCCAAACATTTTCTCCATTGCCAAACTTTTTTTCAGTTATCATAAAAAAACCTCCTAATTTCTCTCAAAATACTCTTCAGCTTTCGTAAGATTCTCTTTCAGCTGTTGTTGCTCTTCTTTCGTCAATCCCTTACAAATTTTTTCATTGAGCTGTTCAAAAATAAGATTCACTTGACCTACTAACTGCTTACCTTCAGTCGTCAGAAAAATATTTTTCTGTCGTTCATTATTTTTGGGAATTTCACGATATACAAGATTCCTGTATTCTAAACCTTTTAAAATATTCGTGACCGTTGCCTGCTTTTTACCTAAATAATCTGCAATATCTCGCTGTATTGTAGCCGGGTGAAGAAAAATATAAGTAAGACTACGTGCTTGCAAACTATTTAACTGCAATGATTTTAATCGTGCTACCACATAATTTTGCTGTAAGATACTAAGTGTATAAATTTTTTCTGCCAAACCATCTTGATTAGAAACCATTCTGATCACCTCTTCGATAATAGTTTAAATTAAAACACTTTATTTTACAACTGTTTAAAAATATTCTATACACACAAAAAAGAAAGCCAGACAAAACTAACTATCCGTTTTGTCTGACTATCTATATCCAAGTTAACTTGCCATGTAAATTTATACAATTAATTTCTCAAAATAAGCTAACACACGTTGAATTTCTTGATTCCAAAAATCCCATGTATGCGCACCTTCACGCTCTTCATAAACATAATGAATAAGTGACCCTTCTGCTTTGCTTCGGAAGGTCTGATTATCCTGATAAAGAAAATCCTCTGTTCCACAAATTTGTAGAAAATGTGGCGCAGATATTTTACCTAAATTTGCAGAAAATAGTTGAAACAGATTATTCGAACTTTGAGCTAATCTTGATACGTCCCCAAAGATAAGTTTAAATGTTTCATTTCTTCCACTATCTCGTTCCCACAAAGACACAACATCCAATGCTCCAGATATGGAAGCAGCTGCTCTTATTTTGTCAGGATACGTCATTGCCCATTTAAACGCACCATAACCACCCATTGATAAACCAGCAACGAACGTTTTATCCGAAGAAGCTGACAAACCAAACCATTCATGGATCTTCTGCGGTAATTCTAACGTCAAATAATCCCAGTAATCAGCTCCAAAGACCATATTAGTATAATAACTAACCTCTACTTGAGGCATGATGATCACAAAAGGATATTCCTCTGCAAAACGTGCTAAACTCGTCGCATCTAGCCAAGCATTACAATCATCTGAATAGCCATGAAGTAAATAGAGCACTGGAGAATCACGTGTCATCTCCTCAGGCAAATAAACATTCACATGAGTTGCCTTTTCTAATATCTGTGATCGAAAGCTCATTCGTGCAAGCGCCATTCTTATCCATTCCTTTCAGAAAATGACGGTCCATCAATAAAGCTAGTATAAATATGATCATCGTCTGTTTCTTCCCCGGCAATTAATTGAATGATCTTTTCAGCAGCCAACATCCCCCAACGGTGTTTAGAATAAGAAATCGTCGCCAATCGTGGGTGAACAAAAGCGCTAATATCAATATTATCAAAACCAATCACGCGAATTTCTTTCCCAATTTCGTATGACGTTTCTTTAAAATATTTATAAATCCCAATGGCCATTTCATCATTCAATGCAAAAATATCTACAGGAAAAGTCGGATCTTTTTCCATGATTTCCTTCGCTGCTCGATATCCCGATGGTTCTGTGAAATCTCCTGAAATAATCTCATAGTCAATAGCAAACCGTTCCAATTCTTTGATACTAGCATTTAATCGTTCTTGACCATCGTAACTTTTTTGGGGTCCCGAAACTAAAAATAGTTTTTCCGTTTGACATGCTACAGCTTTTTCAATAGCTAAAGTGGCGCCGCCTTTATTATCGAGTAAAATTTTACGTACATTTTTATGTGTGATTAAACGATCTAAAATCACTAAAAAATGTCCTCGATCAGCGTATTGCTCGATTTCATTATTTTTAAATGTCCAATCCAAAACAATTGCACCATCGATCATTCGCTCGGGAATAAATAAATGTGATTTACTCCCGCTGCAAACAATCATTTCAAAGTTTTGAGCTTCTAAGCCTTTTTTTATACCATCCAATAACTCACCGTAAAAACTACCTCCATAATCGGCAAGATAAACACCAATTATATTGGTTTGTTGCCTTTTTAAGGTTCGAGCAGCCATGTTAGGAACATAGTCCAATTCCTCTGCAATCGCTTGAATTCTTGCCCGAGTTGCTTCAGTGACTTTTGGACTGCCGTTTAACGCATAAGAAACAGTTGAAATCGATACCCCTGCTTTTTTTGCAATTTCTTTGATTCCTACCATGAACGCTCATCTCCTAACAAAAAATATCTAGTTGGTTTTCTTTTTTATCTAAGCAACTCGTAAGTTCTTTTAATGAAACAATATAGCCGCCTGGTCGATATGGATTTTGTTCTCGTTGCGTAGCCAGTTCTGTTCCATTAGCTAAAACAGCTTCTTTAGAACTCCCTATATGAAAAGCAATCCGCACATCTTTACCGGCTATTTGATAAATCATTGTCAATCCGTCTAATTCTTTAGGTAAGACAGGATCTAGGGTCACATTTTGTTTGTCTTCTCGAATCCCCAATACATTCGTTAATAGCTGGTTCATATAAATTCCTGGTCCGCTAGAATAAATACGCCAGCCGCCTTTGACGCCAACACTACCATCTTTTAGTTTGTCAAAATTTTCTTGGGCATCGTATCTTGTTTTAAAATCACCATCTGAGCTACTAAAATAGACATTGGCCTGGCGAATTTCAGCATTTTTGACATGCTCTTTTATTTGAATCGGGTTAATAATATTCAACGCACGCCATGTTTCATCTGACTTACCTAATTTCGCCATCGCTTCGGTAAAACGGATATGAGCATGAACGTACTGCAACCCAATTTCACGACCAAAATTAGCCGATTGTTCAGCACGCTTAAAGTTTGTGCTTACGCCACCATTATAAGTTGCTGGTCGATTCATCAAACGAACCCCATCAGGAAATTGCAAGTGTTTTTTTATAATCTCATAGTGATGCTCCACTTGTTCTGCTGTCAATAATTCAGCGATCATAGTACGTGTCATCGGCAATAAACGATATTGGATTCCTGTTTTTTTGTCAGCTGGATGTATCATAAATTCGACATGGTCGGTATCTTCCATATAAACAAATCCTGGAATTGTTTCAGTAGATAAAATGTATTTTTCAAAGTCTTTTTTGATATTTACAGCTAACTCATGTAAATGCTCGCCGTAATTCGCATCAACTTCTGACAATAAACCAGCTAATTTATTGACTACTTGATACGTCAAAGCAACCGTCCAACTACTCGCCATATATTTTTTTAATTTATTATCATACGGTTGTAACGTATCATCCCAATCGCCATCACTGTAGCAAGATAAATACGTTCCCTCTAAAAAGTTGTCTTCAATAAACTGAATCTCTTTTTTTACATGATCAAATAATGTAGTGGTTTCAGTTGTTTTTAAGAATGTTGTACGATCAGTATAAGGAATTTCTTCATTTAAAATCCCGAAGTCTTTTGTTTTTGCTAAATAATCAGCCACAATTTTCATTGGCCAGACAATCACATCACCATGGCTTTCATCAGCTTTTTGTTTTTCATAACGATCAAACATAAACCACTGCGGCCAATTTCCATCATCTTCAAATTGATTAGCATAAACACTTTTAATGATCGAGCGCACAACTTCTGGTCGATTGACTGCAAAGAAAAATTCTGTTGGTCCTTGCGAGACATCTCTTGTTCCCCAAGCTGCTCCGCCATATTGCTCTAAACCGTGCGGAGAAAGATAGTGAACAAGCATATTATGGGTGTACCAACGTGATAAAATATTCATTGATTCGACCATTTCAGTTTCATGAGCTAGCTGAAAGTTATTCAAAAGCCCATTGATAAAGCTCAAATATTGATTGTTTTCTGTTTTATATAAGGTATTTACTTCCTTAAATGCCTCTCCTGTCAAACTTCCTTGGATATGCATAGAAAACACCGCTTGTTCTTCAATCACAAAAACCGTTAAAACTTCTTGTGATCCATCAGATAAAAATAGGCGTTCATCTGTTAAATCAAAAGGTTTATCTAGAGAAAAGTAATAGGTTAAATCTGGATACTCTTCATGGATAACAGAATTCGTTGACGCTTTTACAGTGACTAATTCATTTGCTTTCGTTATTTCATAAGCAGGATCTTCCTCATCTGCATTCATCACTAATTGATTAGTTAGCGCAAACGTATACTTCAACCCTTGTTGGCTTGTCACTTCTGTACGTATTTCTTTTGTATCACAAAGCGTAAACGTTCTCACTGTAATTATATCATTCTCTAATTTATAATACCATGTGCTAGAGTTTAATCCCATCTCAAATGCAGAAGGCATTGTCAAAATCCGCCATTTTTTGCCATCTTTGATATAGATTCTTTGTCCAGATTGTTTCATGATATTTAATCCGTTACGGCTGTTACTCATTAATTTGTTCATTGATGTATTACCTAAAACGATTTGTGAATTAAATAAACCATACATATAAACAGTCGTACTTAATAAAGGATGATCCACACTTAGCTCTGTTCCGCTTAAAAGAATATGTCCGTGCGCTCTTTCCATAACCACTTCTTTTTCTTTCAAAACTACATGATGATAATCGGTAGTAAAGAAAGAAACTACTTTATCATCAATCGTTTCAATTTGATTTTGAATTGGAAATAATTCGTTGCGTTCTTGATCGGTTAATGTTTGTCCTGTGATTGGTTCTCCAAGGTTTTTCTTAATGTATTTTCCTTTTTCAGATTCCTTATCTATTTTCAATGAGTCGTAATTTTTTTTGATATCTGTTGTTGAAATAAGTGGTTTTTCAATCACTGTTTCTTGATTTTTTATTGGTGCTCCATAAAAAAATATTTTCGTTTCATGCTCACCAACATCGTATCTTTCTGTTTGTAAAGCGATGTAGGCAAATTCGTATTGGTACACTTCATTTGCTAAAAATGCTTGATCCAAAGCATAAGCCCGATTTGTTTCTTTATAATCACGACCGAAAAATTGATACCCATCTGTCGAAAACCCAACCAATGGATTTAAACTACCTTGCTCAATCACTGGGAAATTCCCTTCTTGTGGTTGATTTTGACGAGAAGAAATAATGATTGTTCCATTTTCTTTTGCCACATGATGATCCACGTATTGAGACATGTACGCTTCATTTGAGCGAACAGCACCTTTAGTTGCATTACCGATATCTTGACCATAAATGACATCTACTTTTTGTTTAGCTCCCGTCAATGTCACTTGCCAAAACCAAATACCTGACTCTGCTATTTGAAAATCAACTCTGTAGGTTACGCCTGAAAAGCTGCCGACCCACGTTGCTTGTTCTTTGCTAATATGAAAATGACTAGCTGAATTCGAACCGACCATCGGTGCCGATTGAATCCCTTCTTCATCATAGACTCTTAAATATAGTTGATTACAACTGCCATCTAACGCATTTCCATGCAGTTGGTTAATCATTATATTTCCGTGTAGAAATTCGTAAAGATCTCCAGTCTCTAAAAACGAGACGGTTGTTCCACCCTTTTCAATTCTTCTTTTTTGATCCGTCATCTCACTCTTCCTATCTATTTCAATAATTTGAACGTTTTTGTTTGTACATCCCTACTATTTGATCCGATCATTAAGTCAAATGTTCCTGCGTCACTGGCATAACTCTGATCACTATGAACATAACGTAAAAATTCTTCAGTGATTGTAAATTGAACCGTCTTTTTCTCGTGTGCTTGTAGATCAACTTTTTCAAAGCCTTTTAATTCTTTCACTGGGCGAACAACTTCACCGATTTGATCACATATATATAATTGAACCGTTTCTTGACCAGAAATATCTGATTGGTTTTCTACAGTAATAGAAGCAGTTATTGTTTCACCAGATTTTAATTCATCTGAGCTTAGTTTAAAGTCAGTGTAAGTAAATTCGCTGTAGCTTAAACCATAACCAAATGGATATTTTGCAAAATTTGAAACGTCTAAATATTTACTTACATATTTTTCATTACCAGGTTTATAAGGTCTACCTGTATTATCGTAGTTGTAATAAACAGGTACTTGTCCCACTGTTTCTGGGAATGACATGCTTAAACGAGCACTTGGATTATACTCTCCATAAAGAATATCAGCTAATGCTGCGCCGCCCTCTGTCCCAGGGAACCATGCTTCAACAATTGCTTTCGCGGAGTCGATTCCTTGTAAATCTAGCGGACGACCATTGTAAAGTGTCACAATAATATTGTCATTTACTGCTTGAACAGCTTTAAATAAGTCTAATTGAGCTTGAGGTAACCGGATATCACTGCGGCTTGATGCTTCACCACTCATCCATTCTTCTTCACCAAGAGCTAAGACAACTTTATCTGCTTCTTTGGCTAAAGCAACAGCTTCATCGATTGCAGCTTGACTTGGTTTAAAATAGTCGAACGCTTCTTTTCCAATCACATACTCTGCCTCAAGTTGATCAACACCTTGCGCTAAAGAAATTGCTTCGTCTTTTTTACCTTGCCAAGACCAAACACCGATTACATCATGAGAATCCGCAGCAGGTCCTATGATTGCAACTTTCTCTTGTTTCGATAATGGTAAAATATTCTCATTTTTTAATAAAACAATTGATTTTCTCGCAATATCTCTTGCAATATCACGATGCTCTTTTGATAAAACGACTTCTTTTTCTAAAGCAACATCTGCGCCTCTATGTGGGTTTTCAAATAAGCCTAAGTCATTTTTCAATGTGAGAATTCGTAAAACGGCTTCATCTAGTATTGCTTCATCAACGACGTTTTCTTCTATTAATTCCTTCAAGTTTTCTGTATAGCAAGTCGTCATCATTTCAATATCTACACCAGCTTTGATAGCAAGTTCTGCGGCTTGTTTTTTATCTTCTGCCACACCATGAGGAATCAATTCGATCACTGCGCCCCAGTCGGAAATGACCACACCATCGAAACCAAACTCTTTTCTCAAAACATCTCTAAACAACCACTTGTTTCCTGTTGCTGGAACACCATCTACTGTGTTGAATGACGTCATAACTAATTTGGCCCCTGCATCAAGTGCTGCTTTATAACCAGGTAAATAGCTATCTCGTAATTGTCTCTCAGACATATTGACTGTGTTATAATCGCGACCGCCAATTGCCGCGCCATATGCCGCAAAGTGTTTAACACAAGCAGCTACACGGAAGAAATCATTTTTCAGATTATCCCCTTGGTACCCTTTAACAAATGCTTCTGCAAAACGACTATTTAAAAAGGGATCTTCCCCAGTTGATTCCATCACACGACCCCAACGAGGATCACGAACCAAGTCGACCATTGGTGAAAATGTCACATGCAACCCAGATACTGCTGCTTCTTTTGCAGAAACTTCTGCCACTTTTTTGGCTGCTTCCACATCCCATGAACTGCCTAAACCAAGTGGAATCGGGAAAATCGTGCGGAAACCATGTATAATATCCGCCATTAAAATCGTCGGTATGCCTAATCGGTTGTTCTCCATATAGGCTTTTTGTACACGGATAGCCTCTTTAGCACCTGAAATTCCAAGTGTTGTTCCAGCATTATTAATATCTTCATGTGTCAAACCCAGATCCGTCATCGGTCCTGTTTTTTCTTCTGCCTTTTCAGAATAAAATTCTGCGGCTAATTGAAGTAATTGTCCTACTTTTTCATCTAATGTCATTTGTTCCAGTAAATCTATTAATTGCTTTTGCTCCATATTTATTCACCTTTTCTTTTTATATTTTGGGGAAGATTCAAATTTTTATTCTTGGTGATTATTTTATTCCGGAAACGTTAAATCCTTGTAAAATATATTTTTGGAAAATCGAGAAGACAATCAAAATTGGAATAACCATAAAGGTCGCTCCTGCCATTTGTAAGGCATAATTTGACCCATGTTGTCCTTGTAATAGTTGTAAACCTACAGACAAGGTATAATATTTTTCATCATTGGCAATGATCAATGGCCATAAGAATGAATTCCACCCGCCGATAAAAGTTAAAATCCCTTGAACAGCTAAAATCGGGCGACTGACTGGTAAGATAATCTTGAAAAAGATATACCATTCACTGGCTCCATCAAGTCTTGCTGCTTCAAGCATTTCATTTGAGATAGTATTCATAAATTGTCGGAATAGAAAAATCCCGAATGCCCCTGCTAATCCTGGCAAGACAATCCCAATCAATGTATTCGTCAAACCAACGGAGTTCAATAATAAATACACAGGAATCATCGTTACTTGACCTGGAATCATCATTGTTGCTAAAACCATCAGAAAAAGACCATTTTTCCCTTTAAAATCAAACTTAGCAAAACCATAACCTGCCATAGCATTTAATAACAAGCCAATAAACGAACAA
This sequence comes from Candidatus Enterococcus ikei, assembly GCF_017316105.1. Taxonomy (NCBI): domain Bacteria; kingdom Bacillati; phylum Bacillota; class Bacilli; order Lactobacillales; family Enterococcaceae; genus Enterococcus; species Candidatus Enterococcus ikei. Next base: position 121,277 of record NZ_JAFLWD010000008.1, on the reverse strand, counting down.
GCCGTAATGATCAATGTATTTTTAAGATATGTCCCAAAGTTTAATCTAAAAAACAGTTCTTTAAAATTATCGAATGTTGCTTCTTTTGGTAATAAACTAGGAACGATCTGATTGATCTCTGCATTCGTTTTGAATGAAGAAAAAATCATCCATAAAAACGGGAAAAAGGTCATAACACCCAGAACGCCTAAGAGGATACCTATAAAAAGCTTGAAGCTCATTTGCGCATTTTTATGTGAATTCATGTCGTTCTCTCCTTTTATCCTTCATTTTCTTTTTGTTTTGTTTGGATTCTCATTTGGATACTTGTCACGATAATAATCGCAATAAATAAAATCACAGATCCTGCTGCTGCATAACCAAATTTATTGTATTGGAAGCCTCTTTGGTAAATAAATAAGGCAACGGATAAGGTACTATCTAACGGTCCACCTTTGGTCATAACGAATGGTTCATCGAAGAATTGGAACCAACCGATCAAGGTTGTTACGGTTACAAAGAAAATCGAAAATTTCAGTAACGGAATCGTAATCTTTAAAATTTGTTGCCATTTATTGGCACCATCGATTTCTGCTGCTTCATAATATTCTTTTGGAATGCCTTGGATCGCCGCTAAGAAGATCAACATATTCAAACCGATTGCTTTCCAGACAGCTATAATGATCAGTGAAAGTTTTGATGTGCTAGGATCTGTTAACCACATAATCGGCCCAAGATTTAGATAGGATAATAAATGGTTTAACAAGCCGATTGTTGGATTATATAAATACATCCAGACAACAGAAACTGCCACGGTATTCGTGATCGAAGGACTATAGAATACTAAACGCATGAATGAGAAAAACTTATTCTCACCAAAATTGATCATAATAGCTAACGCTAATGAAGAAATAATAACTAGCGGCACACCGATAACGACATAATATGCCGTATTAAACATCGCTTGTCCGAAAACCTTGTCCTGAAATATATTTAAGTAATTATCAAAACCGACAAAATTTATCCGAGAAAAATCCGCTAAACCAGCTAAACTCATATCTGTAAAACTGATTGTCACTGCGATAAAAATCGGAATGATCGAAAAAATAAGTAATAACGCCACAGCTGGAGCGATAAAAAAATAAGGCGATTTTGTTTTTTTCATTTTTTTCTTTCCTCCTTATGTAAGATTAAAAGGAATAAAAGCTAGGTTCGAATCTATTGTTCACGAAATTTAAGATAAACAATATGTTCAGAGCTTTTATTCCCTTTTTCTTATAACTATTACTTGATCAATGTTTCCGTTTGTTCATTTAATTCATCCATTGCATCTTGTAGATTTTTTCCACTAACAACAACTTGTTCCCATTGTTTCATGAAGTTTTGAGAAATTTCATCCCATTGTTTTAATAATGGCATCGGTTGTGATTCATTTAATTGTTTTCCAAATACTGAAATTAATGGATCATTTTTAAAGACCTCAGAATTCCATGATTCTTTATTGGTTGGAAGTGAATTCGTACTTTCAAAGAATTTTGTTTGATTTTCGGGTTTTGAAAGATATTCGATCAATTTCATTCCGTCATCTTTTTTCTTAGAACTACTAAAGACTGCCAAGTTTGCACCGCCAGTAACAGACATATTGTTTACAGGTCCTTTCGGTAATTCAGCAACGCCCCATTTTCCATCAATATCAGGAGCAGAATCTTTAATGCTGTTGATCATCCAAGGTCCGCTAATGAACATTGGTACAACACCTTCACCACCAAAGCTTTGACCGATTTCTAACCCTAAATCCGTTTTAGGAGCTGAACCATCCTGAACAAGTTTATCTAAGAATTTTAAGGCATCGACCATTTCTGGTTGATTGAAAAGTGGCTTATTATCTTTATCAAATAATTTTGAGCCATTTTGACGAGCAAACATAAAGCCAAATGTTGGTTCTTTCAGTTCCACACCAAATCCATATTTATTCTCTCCACGAGCTGCTAATTTTTTTGCAGCCTCGGCTAATTCATCCCATGTTTTAGGTGCTTCTTTAAAACCAACACTTTCTAATAAATCTTTTCTATAATACAAGCCACGAGTTTCTGTGTACCAAGGCACAGCATACGTTTGTCCGTCAAATTGAGTTGTTGCTACAGAGCCATCGAAAAAGTTATCTGATTTCATGACATCATTTTTCTTTACGTCATCCGTTATATCCAATAATGCGCCCGCATCCACAAATTCACTCATATAAGTTGTACCCATTTGAACAACATCAGGACCCTCTTTAGAAGCAACTGCCGTTAATAGCTTATCTCTTGAAGTAGACCACGGAATACTTTGGATCTTGACTTTGATTCCTGATTCCTTCGTAAATGCATCAACAATTGGCTTGATTCCTTGATCACCATCACCCATATACCAAAATGTCAGTTCATCTGAAGCGCTTTCTTTATTTCCCGAAGAACATGCTGCCATTACACCTACAGTTGCGAATAAAGTTGTTCCTAGTATGCAAAGCTTTTTCCATGATTTCATACTTCCACTCCTCAATAATATTTAGTGAAACGTTTCTACAAAAATGATTATATTCCTTATACAGAATAAAAGCAAGCGTTTTCTTCCGAGGAATAACCACTATTCTAACCCATTAAAGGAAGAATTCGATGTAATCAGATAAAAACGTTTCACTAAAAAGGTCCAGACATTCTATTTTGATATAAGAATTAACCAGTTATTTAGCGAAACATAGATAAAAAACCTCACCGTAGTTGTCCCTAACTCAGCTGATGAGGTTTTTGAATCATTAAGTACTTTCTTGACGATAAAATAGTTAGTGTAGGATAAATTTTTTTATATCTTCTACAGCAATCGTTCTATTTTCTCCTAAGAATAACTGATGTCTTCCATTTTCATATATTTTTACAGATACTTGCGCCTTAGTAGCTTTGGCTAGATAATACGCACTTTTGTAATAGGTTGTTTCATCTTGCCTATTTTGTAAAATAAGCATTTTTTTATTTGCTTTCATTTGAATAGTGCGATTCAGCTTTTTCTTTGTTCTTTGAAGCACTGATAAGAAGTGAACGCACGAGCGAATAGAAACTGTTTTAGCGGAACTAAAATAGTAATCTAACGTTTCTTGTTTGTTGAAAAAAAGTCCTTGAACAATATCTTGCATAATTACTTTAGCATTATACAGATAAATTGGCGTACTACACAAAACTAGCTGATCTACTGCTTCTCGCTCTGATGCTAAAATTGTCAATAAGCCGCCCATTGAAAAACCGATACAGGTAATATGGAGGTACTCTTGCTCAAGTTCATCCAATTTTCTCTCAACATCCGCTAACCATTGATCGGAGGTTGCTTTTGAAAAATTTTCTTTGATCCCATCATGTCCAGTTAATTGAATCCAAAATGAATCAAGATTACTTTGTTTAAGATGATTATGTAAATAGAGGATTTCTTTTTCATTCCCGCCAAACCCATGGATGATTAGTATTGCTCTTTTTTTCATTATAGCCTACTTTCTTGTGGAATAAAGTGATAAAAAAATGAAATATTATTTTTCACTTTACCATTTTAACTTGAATACGGCTAATTATTGTTTACTATCTTAGCAATTTTAATAAAAATTAAGAAGGCAGAGAACGCTATCCAAAAAGAAAAGTAAATACTTCTCACCGCTCTATTTTCTTCCATTGTTTTTAGTTTTTCTTACGCTATTAACCAAAGTACAAACAGATAACAGCATCATAATAATCCCTTCTGCCATAAAAATGTCAGTATTTTCCTTCGAAGGCAGTATATTTCCTAATACAGAAATTGAAATGGGTGCACAAGCTGCGCCAATATTGAAACCGATTAATAGTAAAGATGTACTTTTTTCTGAATCCCCTTTTGTATCTTGATTCACCTCATTAAACAAATACGGGATAAATGTGCGGAAAGAAAAGCCGCACAACATTACAGCGAATGAAATTGACACTAAATTTTGAGAAATGGCAATCATAAACATCGATATACCTAATAGGAAAAAAGCAATCGGTAACGTCCATTTTTTAGTCATCGTAACGATTGATCCAAATAATGCCCCTGCAGTCATTGCACCTAATCCAACTAAGGCGATTAAATTACTACCATCTGTCGCATCGCCAAAACCTTTTTCAAGCAATAACGAGGTGATTTTCACCGTAACCGACATATATATTGTTACAACTATAATCAATAAAGCGATGTAACCATACGTTGATGGCTTGATTTTTTGACTCTTTGCCTCACTATTATGTTCCTCTCCATCTTTAGAAACGTCTGGAACAAACCATGTAAATAGTAATAAAATCGGCAAAGCAAGTAGATACGCCAAAAATGAACCACGCCAATTCATCACCAGCAATTGACCAACTGTAAATGTAATAATCATGCCACCAATTCCTTCAAAGGCGCTTTGAAAACCAATTACAGATGAAAGTTCTTTTCCTTGATACAGTTTTCCAGCTAGAGAAAAGAGTAATGGGTTAAACAAGCCAATTCCGATTCCAAATAATATCCTACTGAAAAAAACAAACCAAAAAGACTGTGTAAATACTGGCATAATTCCTGCGCTTAAAACAATTACAATACCCACTTGGACAGAGCGCTTGTAGCCAAATTTTCTAGCGAACATCTGGCTAAACGGTACTGTTAAGATGATAAATAAAGAAGGTATTGTGGTAATCAATTCAATCAGAGTAGGATTGATAGTAGGATAAGCTACTATCATCGCTGGAATATTCGCAGCAATTGCTCCACCTGACACGACAAGTAATGAAACAGATAATAACGAGAGTTTGGTTATTTTATTCACTGAGTTGTCTCCTTTAAGATACGCAAAAGATAGTTCTTATTTTTTATTCCCCAAAAATTTCTTTTGCTAAGTTAAAAGCTGACCACGCTTTTGGCCAACCTGTATAAAAAGCTAAATGAGTGATCAATTCCACCATTTCTTCTTTGGTCACACCATTTTGTTTTGCCATCTTCATATGTGCTTCTAATTGCGGTACACCTTGGGTCAATAGGCTTGAACAAGTGATCAAACTTCGGTCACGTGGTGAAAGTTGTTCTTCTCTTGCCCAAACCTCTCCAAATAATACATCGTCATTTAATTCTGCAAATTTTGGTGCAAATGCACCTAATTGATCTCTGCCGGCTGTTTGTTTTTTCATTAGGTAGGACTCCCATCTTTTATTCATTTTTTAATTGATCGTATAATTCATCTGAAACAGGTTCTAACCATTCTGGAGTGCCAGCTGTAATTGCTAAATGCTCAAACCAGCTATCTTTTGCCGCACCGTGCCAATGTTTCACACCATCATGCGTAACGACAACATCTCCTGCTGTTAAAAATTGAGCAGGTTTCCCCTCTTCTTGGTACCAGCCTTCACCACCAGTTACTAGTAAAAGTTGAAATCCGTCATGATGGATATGCCAATAATTGCGGCAACCAGGTTCAAAGGTAACATTTCCTACACCCACGTTGACCTCAGGATCTGCAACTAAATTTTTTAAATAGCTTTGACCGATAAAATAGTCTGCATACGCCTGATTTTTTTCACCTATAGGAAAAATCACACCATTTTTTACTTCTTCAAATTTTGCCATTTTAGTTTCCTCCAACTATTATGCTTATTTATGACCAACGATAACATGTGGAACATAAGGTTCTTCCAAAAACTGAACCTCTTCTTCAGTTAAAAGTATATCCAAAGCAGGAATCGCATTCGTTAAATGACTTTCTTTAGTTGCACCAATTATAGGCGCGACAACGGGGGCTTTTTGAAGTAGCCAAGCAAGCGCCACTTGTACGCGTTCAATCCCACGTTTTTCAGCAATTTCAGCGACTCTTTCAACGATGATTCGATCCTGATCAGCTGTCGTATCATATTTTGACATCGCTGTTTTATCCATTTCAAAACGTTTCGTTTGTGCGCTCCAATCACGTGTCAAACGACCTGATGCCAATGGGCTATATGGTGTAACTGCAATTTTTTGATCTTCACACAATGGCAGCATTTCTCTTTCTTCTTCACGATATAATAGATTTAAGTGATTTTGCATGGAAACAAATTTTGTCCAGCCATTTTTATCAGCTACTGCTTGAGCTTTGGCAAACTGCCACGCGAACATCGCAGAAGCACCGATATAACGGACTTTCCCAGATTTTACTACATCATGTAACGCTTCCATGGTCTCTTCGATCGGTGTATTATAATCCCAACGGTGAATGATGTATAAATCCACATAGTCCATGTTTAAACGTTCCAAACTAGCATCAATTTGATGGAAGATTTCTTTTCTAGAGAGTCCTCCACTATTCGGGACATCTTTTTTCATTGTTGTAAATAATTTCGTTGCAACAACGATTTCATCTCGATTTGCATACTCATTCAATGCTTTTCCAAGAATCCGCTCACTTGCACCGTAAGAATAAACATTGGCTGTATCAAAGAAATTTATTCCTAAATCCAGTGCTTTTTTAATCACTTTTTTGCTCTCTTCCTCTTCTAAAACCCACTCATGAAATCCACTATTAGGATCTCCAAAACCCATTGCGCCTAAACAAATTCTTGAAACTTCCATTCCTGTATTACCAAATTTTACGTAGTTCATTTTGTTTCCTCCTTGTTATAAATTCTTTTTATCACTAAATATATTCTATCTCTTAAAGTACACTCTAAGTCAAGCAGTATATTTAATAAAAAAAACTTCTAAAACATGATCCCTCTATAAATGAATAGAAGTACAACATGATCTAGAAATTAATTATTTTAATCGCTTAATATATCCGAAATCCAATGACCAAATTCACACGCTAAATGCAACTGATGCTGCTCAATCATGTAATTTGGCAAAATACTAGGAAATTCAACTAATGCTTTAAAACGAAAGCCATTTTCTTCTTTTTTTACTTGATGACGAACTCCACCAATGATTGTGCCATTTTCCAATCGAGCTGAACCAGCTGCTTGAACCGTGTAACCAGCAGTTAACTTCGACTTTAACCCTGTTTCGTCGCCATAATGGGCAAAGAAATGTGTCGGTAATGGCGCACCACCTGTAACTTCAATGACTTCTTGAATTGTTGGTGTAATACTTTGCAAAACATAATGATCCGGATTAGATCCTAGATTCATAGCTAAATGAACTTGATTATTTTTCATCATGATTTCTGTAATACGTTGCATTACCTCATGAGGTTCTAACTCACTATTTGGAACAACTATTTCAGTAATACTAAATTTTCTCTTGCCTCGTGAAACTCTCGTTGCGATAACCGACCCCATATTTCCAAGTCCAGATCTTTTGTTTAAAAGCTTTCGAAGTTGATCAAGCCCTATATCCATTTTAATTCTTAAAAGTTCTTTTTGCATTGCTTCAACATCTTTTTGCTCGGCCGATTCGTCAAATTGTGAATCATCTGAACTATCCGCAATCTTTTTTAAAAGCCTATGTGCTTTGATTAAACGTTTGTATTCCCACTCAATCACTTTTTCAGCTGGAACAACCATTCCACCTATTTCAAAAGTCATTCTATCTGTTTTGATCATTGGCTTTTCTCCTATTCTAAATCTGACCGTTAAATGATTATCAAATTTATTTTTTTATGTTAATTTTTGCTGATAATCCGTAATGCTTGTAGAAATACGATTTAACATGTTACTTAATGTCTTTATTTCTGTTTCAGTTAGCTCATTCAAATCTTTTATCAAAGAAGAGTAAAGTTCCTCATGAAGTTTTTCATGGTAAAGAAAAATCTGATTTCCTAAATCCGTTAATGTAAAGAAAATTTCTTTCCTGTTCTTTTCATCTTTGTGTTTCATGATTAAACCTAGCTTTTCAAGACGTGGTATTTGTTGTGAAATGGCACCTTTTGTTATACCTAAAATAGTTGCTAACTTCGTGGTATTCATATTTGGGTATCTGCCAATAGCTTCAATTAAATGCACTGCTCCAGTATTTAACCGTATACCATTTGGAAACATAATCGGCAATTTTTGAACATCACTCAATTCATTATTCACCCGAATAAAGCTTTCTAGTAATTGTTGAAAATATTGATTTTCTTCCATGATAAGCTCCTTCCACCAAATATTGTATAGCACTAAACAATGAGAATCAAATAGTTTGATTTAACTATAATTTTACACATTTTTTTCAAAATCGTTATCATAGAAAAAAGGCAACTCTTTTGGAGTCACCTTGGCTATTTAATGACTGAGCAAAGTTTTAAAAAAACTCACACTGCATTACATTGCTATTCTTATCAACTTCACCTCTATCTATTCAAATTAAAATCTCTTAACGCATTTTCAGCCGGAATCATATGCTCATCATAATTAGCTAATTTAAACTCTAACCTTTCAATAGCCACATTTAATTCCGATGCTTTTACTTTCAATTCTGCAATTTGGTCGGCAATGATTTCTTTACGAGCAGGTACAGTTTCATTTCCCACTTGAAACAAGGTCAAATATTCAACCAACGATTCAATTGATAAGCCCGCATTTCTCATTTGTCTACTAAAAACGATCCAATGTAAATCTTCTTCATCAAAATTACGAATCCCGTTGTCACTACGTTTCACAGGTGGAATTAAACCAATTCGTTCATAGTACCTAATCGTATCTGCAGAAACCCCACTTAATTCACTTATCTTCTTTATATTCATGCCTTATTCCTCCTCTGCACATTACTTAACAAGTCTCTTTCTTGTTCATTATAAAACAAGTTTCTTCCCATTTACAAACTTTCTTATTAACTTGAAGTTCACTTAAAGATTTGATTTTGCAACGTTAGTTTTGTGGATTATAAACAACAGCAGACAAAAAAACCATCTAATTTTACTTTAATCAGTAATTAGATGGTCAGCTATACTTGTTATAGCCATGGTATTTTTTGAGTAAATAACAGATGTAAACAAACCACAATCTAGCACAAATACATGCTCAATTTAATCTTCTTTATAGGTTCTCACCGTATTTGAAATAGAAGCTATACTATAAAGCAGTGCATCATCATACTCTTTATCCGCATCCACTTCTAAATGATCATTGAACATTTCTTCATATTCAGTGATCGACAACCCTTTTCGTTCAGCTAATTGTTTTTGATGCAACTCAGTAAGTAATTGGTTTTCAAAGCCACCAACAAGTGTACCGCTAAAAAATTCCGCTACAGTACCGGAACCATAACTAAATAATCCAATTTGCTCTCCTGCCTTTAATTTGGCATTTTCTAACAATGAAATCAGCCCAAGGTACAAAGAACCTGTATATAAATTACCCACTTGTCGACTATAAACAATACTTGCTTCATATTTCGCTAAAATTCGTTCTTGCTCTTCGGGCGCTTCATCTTCTAAAGCTGCTAACAAAGCTTTTTTGCCCATTTTTGTATAAGGTATATGAAAGGTTAACGCATGAAAATCAGCAAATGATTTTTTATGTCTTTGCTGATATTCTTTCCATACTTTTTGAAAAGCCTGAATATACGTTTCATTCGATAATTGGCCATCCACCATTGGATAATCATGTCCAACTGGGCGCCAAAAATCATAAATGTCTTGTGTCAACGCCACACTATCATTGTTCAATTGTAAAATTCTTGGATCAGCGGAAACTAACATAGCAATCGCCCCGACACCTTGCGTTGGTTCGCCACCAGAAGCTAAGCCATATTTAGCGATGTCAGAAGCAACAACTAATACTTTACTTTCTGGATGAATGTTAATGTGCGCCACGGCATACTGTAACGCAGCAGTTCCAGCGTAGCAAGCTTCTTTTATTTCAAATGCGCGTGCAAATGGTTGAATCCCTAACAAACGATGTAACACTACCGCCGACGCCTTGGATTCATCAATACCAGACTCCGTCCCTACGATCACCATATCGATTTGCTTTTTATCTTCATCCGTTAAAATATTTTTTGCAGCATTCGCAGCAAAAGTCACAATATCTTGAGTTTTTTTATTAACGGCCATTTTGTCTTGTCCAATACCGATATGAAATTTATTCGGATCTACCTCTCTTGCTAAAGCTAAATCGGTCATATCCACATAGTATGGTGGGACAAAAAAACTGATTTTATCTATGCCAACGTTCATTTTATATCTCCTTTATTGTTATTCTCAATTCATTACATAGTATAATTTATCATAAGTTCAAGCAAAATAGGTAGAAAAAAGGATCTTTTAAAATTTGTTAAAGAATTTCTGAAGTTTTTTTATTATAATTTATAGAGTATTCTTTTTTCATAAACCATGGTATATTTCATATTGGAGGTGACGTCGTGGAAATCGTAATTATCGACGCCTTAAGAACGCCTATCGGCAAGTATCGAGGACAATTAAATTCATTATCAGCCGTTGAGCTTGGAACGGCGGTTACAAAAGAATTACTTATAAGGAATACAAAAGCAGCAGAACATATAGGACAAGTCATTTTTGGAAATGTATTACAAGCAGGAAATGGGCAAAATCCGGCAAGACAAATTGCATTGAACAGTGGATTAGGCTTTGAAGTCCCCGCTTTTACTGTCAATGAAGTTTGCGGATCTGGTATGAAAGCTATCAGTTTAGCCAAACAATCCATTCAATTAGGGCAAGCTGACGTTATTATAGCTGGCGGAACAGAAAGCATGACGACTGCTCCTGCCATCACATACAAAGAAGAGGACACTTATTCCAAACCTGTGCCAACTATGATGGTAGACGGCTTAACTGATGCATTTAGCGGTAAAGCGATGGGATTAACAGCAGAAAACGTTGCTGAACAGTTTAATATCACACGAGAAATGCAGGATACCTTTGCGGCGCATTCACAGATAAAAGCAGCAAAAGCGCAAGCCGAAGGAAAGTTTGCAAAAGAAATCGTTCCTTTATCTATCAATGGTACTATTTTTGATTACGATGAAGGTGTTAGAAAAGATACAACTATAGAAAAATTAAGCACATTAAAAACAGTTTTCAAAGAAAATGGCTCTGTCACAGCTGGCAATGCCTCAACAATCAATGATGCCGCTTCAGCAATGATACTAGCTTCAAAATCATTCGCAGAAAAACATCAGCTTCCTTATCTTGCTATTATCAAAGATGTTACTGAAATTGGCATTGATCCAAGTATAATGGGCATTTCTCCAATTAAAGCCATTCAAACCTTATTACAACGCAACGATTTGAATGTTGAAGATATTGATTTATTTGAAATCAATGAAGCTTTTGCTGCTTCTTCGATTGTTGTCCAAAATGAATTGAGAATTCCTGACGAAAAACTTAACATTTGGGGTGGCGGTATTAGTTTAGGTCATCCAATTGGTGCTTCTGGGACGCGAATCGTTTCGACTTTAATTAGACAACTTGAAGACACAAATAATCGCTATGGTATCGCTTCACTTTGTGTGGGCGGCGGCTTAGGTCTTGCTATGCTTCTAGAACGGCCTAAACGAACAACAAGGGAAAAAAAGTTTTATCAACTATCCAGAGATGAGCGATTGACCTTCATACAGGAAACAGGAAATCTTTCATTAGAAAACAAAACAGAGTTAGAGAATATGTCTTTGAACGAAGAAATTGCTAATCATTTAATTGAAAACCAAATCAGTGAAATGTCAGTGCCCATGGGGATTGTGACGGACGTTTTAGTAAATGAACAATCATATAATGTCCCTATGGCAACCGAAGAACCTTCTGTTATTGCAGCCTGTAGTAATGGTTCTAAATTGATTCGAAATAACGGCGGCATTCAAAGCCATTTGTCTGAAGGTCTGTTGAGAGGTCAAATCGTCTTTATGAATGTGATTGATCAAACATCTATAAAAGAAAAAATCGAACAATCAACAGATGAAATTTTCATTCAAGCAGAAAAAACTTACCCCTCTATTGTAAAACGTGGTGGCGGTTTAAAAAGAATTCAAGTTCGTCAGTTCTCAGAGGATGATAGTTTCTTGTCAGTAGATTTACTTGTCGATACAAAAGATGCAATGGGTGCTAATATTGTAAATTCTATTTTAGAAGGCGTAGCCGATTTATTCCGCCAATGGTTTGATGAAGAAATTCTTTTTAGCATTTTAAGTAACCTTGCAACAGAATCCTTAGTAACTGCAACTTGTACCCTTTCGTTTGCTAGTTTGAGCAAAACTGGTGATTTAGAATCTGGAAAATTGGTTGCGGAAAAAATTGCAGCAGCTTCACAATTAGCTCAGATAGATTCATATCGCGCAACAACACACAACAAAGGAATCATGAACGGAGTAGATGCTGTAGTTTTAGCTACTGGCAATGATACTCGTGCGGTAGCTGCGGCTGCGCATGCTTTCGCAGTAAAGGGAGAATATCGCGGATTAAGTCAGTGGGAGCTCGTAGATGATGGTTTATACGGAAAAATAGAATTACCTTTAGCTATCGGAACAGTTGGCGGTGCTATTCGTGTATTGCCTAAAGCACAAGCAGCCTTAGAAATATTAAATGTAACGTCTGCTAAAGAATTAGCAGAAGTAATCGCAGCAATCGGTTTAGCACAAAATCTCGCGGCATTACGCGCGTTAGTCTCAGAAGGAATACAACAAGGTCATATGTCCTTACAAGCTCGTTCTTTGGCTATGTCTGTCGGTGCAAAAGGTTCAGAAATTGAAACCGTTGCAGAGAAACTAAAAACTGGTTTGATGAATCAAGAGCAAGCTTTAGCATTTTTATTAGATATAAGACAATAAAGTATTCTCATCTTACTAAAACTGAGGGTATAAATAAACTGAATGGTAGCCTGTTAAAAGTTAATCAGCTACCCATTCAGTTTATTTGTATCCTCTTTTTGTCGTTCGCTTAAGGACTGTAAATTATTGCAACCTTTAACTTTTAAAAATCACTCCAATATATTGATTTTCAATTCTCCTGCTACTTTTATTTTTACAGCTAAATTTTATTTATTTTTATTTGAACCTGTTACAATTATTTTTGAGGTGAGGATCATGGTTTTATCGATAATATTCTTTGTTTTGGGTATTCTCTCATTATTTAAGTACATCACAACAAGAGAAAAACTGTATTTATATATCACTTTGTCTTACTTTGCCTTTTCACTTTTTATAGCTCTTATTTTACATTATCTATTTAGTTATCCATTTTAAGCCTATTGAATGCATTTTTTGATTAAAACCATGGTTTTGACTATAATTTTAGAATTAAAAAGACATGAGCTCAAACGTCAAGTACACTACAGAACGGAAAAAATAAAACCCCTTGATAATCAAGGGGTTCATTGTTAATAAATAACAAGTTTTTAACGACGGATTTCTTTAATACGAGCTGCTTTACCGTGTAATGCACGTAAGTAATAAAGTTTCGCACGACGAACTTTACCATAACGAACTACTTCGATTTGAGCAACACGGGGTGTGTGTAATGGGAATGTACGTTCTACACCAACACCGTTAGAAATTTTACGTACTGTATAAGTTTCGCTGATACCAGCGCCGCGGCGTCCGATAACAACTCCTTCAAATAATTGGATACGTTCGCGCGTTCCTTCGACTACTTTCGCATGTACGCGAACAGTGTCTCCAGGACGAAATGCAGGGATATCCGTACGTAATTGTTCTTGTGTTAATTCTTGAATTAATGGATTCATTCTTTTTTCTCCTCATTCCAAACATTCTTATGGCAACTGCCACAGCGGAATATCGTAATAGTTGAGCGCTTTGCACTCACTGAAATAGTTTAACATAGCTATTGATTGCTGTAAAGGGATTTTTCTTTAAAGATAGTTTATTTCCTATTCCGTTTTTGACTTTTCTTCTTCAATAATCTCAGTAAGGAATTTTTTCATTTCATCATCAAGTTCAAGAGTTTCCAGCATATCAGGGCGTCTTAAATACGTTCTACGTAAAGATTCTTTCAACTGCCATTCTGCAATCAATTTATGATTTCCATTTGTCAAAACCTCTGGCACACTCATTCCCTTAAACTCAGCTGGGCGTGTATATTGCGGATGTTCCAACAATCCTGTTGAATGCGAGTCTGTTTGTGCTGATAGTTTATTCCCTAATACATCAGGAAGTAAACGCACCGTTGCATCGATCATAACCATTGCACCTAATTCTCCGCCAGTCAAAACGTAGTCTCCAAGTGAAACTTCATCCGTAACTAAAGAACGAATACGCTCATCATATCCCTCATAATGACCGCAAATAAAGACTAGATGCTCTTCTTCAGAAAATTCTTCCGCCATTTTTTGATCAAACCGTTTGCCTGCCGGATCCAGTAAAATCACACGTTTTTTGGTTTCTGGCGATGCTTCTTCAATTCTTCGTAAGTTATCATAGATTGGCTGAACTTTTAATAACATTCCTGCTCCACCGCCGTAAGGATAATCATCAACTGACTGATGCTTATTATCAGAATGATCACGGAAATTTGAAACATTGATTTCTAATAAGTTTTTCTCTACAGCTTTTCCAATGATCGATTCTCCCATTGGACCTTCAAACATTCTTGGAAAAAGCGTTAATACATCAATTCTCATCGTCAATCAAACCTTCTGGAATTTCTACACGAACGATGCCTTCTTCTAAATCAATTGACTTAACAACTGATTCGATATAAGGAATCAAGGCATCTTTTTTCTTAGGTCTTTGAACAACCCAGACATCATTTGCACCTGGCGAAAGAATTTCTTTGATCTTGCCAAGTTCTTCACCGTTTTCGTCAATAACAGTCAATCCAATGATTTCGTGATAATAAAATTCGTCGCCTGGTAAATCCTTTAAGTCGTCTTTTGACACCTTTAAAATTCCATCACGGTATTTTTCAACATCATTGATTGAAAAATGATCTTCAAACGTTACAATATCAAAATTTTTATGTTTTCGATGCGTTTTTATCGTTAATTCTATTGGCGCTTTTTTTTCTTGAAATAATGTCAAAACTGAGCCTTTTTTATATCGAAGCTCTGGAAAATCTGTTTGCGAAATTATTCTTACTTCGCCTTTTAAGCCTTGGGTATTGACGATTTTCCCAACATTTAAATATTCAGTCACTTAAAACCCTCATTTCAAAATTTTAGTCTTTTTCATTCTACCATTTCTATAGTCTGAATTCTATTATATATACGCAAAAAGAAAGCGATTCTTCGCTGAATCACTTTCTTTTAACATGTTTAAGCATTAACACCTGTTAAAGTTCCATAAATCAAGAACAAATTCAATGCAGTCAATACAATCGCAATGACCCAAGCAAGAATTTTTACCCACATAGGATTAGCAAACATACCCATGATTTTTTTATCACTCGTATACATCGTCAACGGGATGATAGATATTGGCAAAGCAATACTTAAGAATACTTGGGTATATAATAACAAATCTTCGACAGCCGATTCTCTACCGCCATAAAGAATCACACATATGATTACTGGCACGATCGCAATCAAACGTGTCACGACTCTACGCATCCACAGTGGCATTTTCAAGTGAATGAAACCTTCCATAACAATTTGACCTGAAAGTGTTCCAGTGATCGTTGAGTTTTGTCCAGAAGCAAGTAACGCAATCGCAAATAAAATACTCAAAACTGGGCTAGCTATATTTCCTACAATATCAGGATTTTTTAATGCATCGAATAAGTCCACAAACTTCCCTAAATCACTATTTGTTCCATAAAATAACGCACCACCTAAGATCAATAACAAACAATTAACAATGAATGCAACCGTCAATTGAATATTTGAATCCCAGATCGTAAACCGAATTGCCTTTGCCTTCTCTTTATCGTCATTACGATCAAATTTTCTTGCTTGAGCGATTGAAGAATGCAAATATAAATTATGAGGCATAACTGTTGCTCCAACAATTCCTAATGCTAAAAATAGCATCGATTTGTCACTGGCAATTCTTGTATCTGGAATAAATCCACGAAGTACTTCACCTATATTTGGATCAGCAAGCGCTACTTCATAAGCAAAAACAAAAAAGATAACCGCAATCAAACAAGCTACAATAGCTTCAATTTTTCTAAAACCTAATTTCGTTAATAATAACAATAATAATACATCAAACGTCGTAATCAACACGCCAATCAGCAATGGAAATCCGAATAATAATTGTAATGCCACAGCCCCACCGATTACCTCAGCAATATCCGTTGCCATAATCGCTAGTTCTGTAATGATCCATAAAACAAACCCTGTTTTTTTGCTTGTATGTTCTCTGGTTGCTTGAGCTAAATCTCTTCCTGTAACAATGCCTAATTTGGCTGCCATGCTTTGAAGCAGCATAGCAATCAAGCTTGATAATAAGATGACACTCAATAATGCATATTTATATTCTGCACCACCAGCAATTGATGTAATCCAATTCCCAGGGTCCATATAACCAACGGCCACTAAGGCTCCTGGACCACTATAGGCCATTAATGTTCGCCAAAAACTGGCGTTTTTCGGAACATCAACGGTGTTGTTGATTTCCTCAAGACTAGGACCGTTTGCGTAGTCCAATAACTTTTCTGCTTCATTTTTCTTTTCTTTCATGTATATCCTTCTTCCAACTATAAAGTATCAGGTTTATATTATTATATTTTTAGGCACCCCATAATCCTTAAAACAATTATAATCCTCTCATTGTTTCTTGTAAATAGGAACACTCAGTTATTTTTTTATTTAGGTCTAAAGTTGGATGTTTTTGCTGCTTGTTCTTTGTATAATTATCGTAATAAGTCGTTTCTTACAACTTTGTTCGTGAAAATTGATAAATAACAATGGTAAAATAATAAGAAGACTTTTATAATAGAATTAGTTACTTTATCTAGTTTTATGGCTAGTCTCTAGGAAAAATGATGACCTATTGTTCGTGACCAATAACCGCACAAATCTATTTTTCTACGAGTATGAACGAACCCGCTACGCTTTTAAATTAAGGAGATGATAAAATGAGCATCGCGCTTTCAAGAAAAATTATTAACTGCATTTCTATCGTTGGAATTATAGCCACGATTGCTGTGACGATTTACTTTATACGATTAGGTGTATTTAAAGATGTAGACGCTTTGAGAGGATTAGTCGGTGACTCAGTGATCTTAGGTCCTATCCTATTTATGCTGATACAAATTATTCAAGTGGTGATTCCAATCATACCAGGCGGTATCAGTTGTGCTGCAGGTGTTTTGATATTTGGTCCTTTTGCAGGATTTATCTATAATTATGTTGGTATTGCAATCGGTTCTGTAATTATTTTCTTGTTAGGACGACAATATGGTAAACCTTTTATTCTAAGTTTAGTTAGTGATAAAACCTATAACAAATATATTGGCTGGCTAGATAATGAGAAACGCTTCGAACGTCTTTTTGCATTAGCAATTTTTCTTCCAATCGCTCCTGATGATGCGCTTTGCTTAATGGCTGGATTAACGAAAATGTCTATAAAGAAATTTACATTGATCATTATTTTAGCCAAACCTGTTTCAATTTTCTTATATAGCTTAGCACTAATATACGGTGGTACATTCTTAAACGGTTTATTAGGTTTTTAGCATTTTAAATTATATAATAGAAACTTGCAGGATAGGATGCAACAGTATCCTATCTTCTTTTATTTTAGTTTTATAAGGGTGGATTAAATAATGAAATACTTAAAAAATAGTTTTAAAAATATGATTGATTTTTTTGCAGGTACGTCTGCTTACTTTCGTGATGTTTTATTGATGCATGGGTTTATGCTTTTTATTTTACTCCCTCTATTAGCTAGTTCAACACGCTTTATTTTAAGGCAAGGGAAAATCGAGTATCTGTCTTATGATACGATTCCAATCATCTTTTCAAAACATCCCGGCGTGCTTATTGCGTTGATTCTTGTATTGTTGACGATCGTAATTGCTGTCTTTTTTGAATTTACATTTTTACTTTTGAGTATCTTTTTTATAAAGAAAAAAGAACCGATCTCTTTGACGAATTTACTTAGAGGAACAATTCTTCAACTGAAAAAAATTCGCTTTAGTACCATTCTTTTTTTCCTATTTTACTTTTTCTTAGTCTTACCACTTAGTGGTTTAGGATTCAATTCAGATTTGTTGGCAAAAATAAAAATCCCCGCATTTATTATGGATTTCATCTTTGCAAATCGAGTGACGATTATTGGTTTAGTTGTTTTAGGATATTTAATTTTCTTTTATCTATCTATTCGCTTGATTTTTGCACTCCCTGAAATGATATTAAGAGATGTTCCTTTTCGCCAAGCTGTTAAAGAAAGTTGGCGCTCTACCAAAAATCATTTCTTTAGGATTCTTGGGCAGTTTATCGTAATTGGCGGCAGTATTATTCTTGTTTTTATTCTTAGTTATACAATCATATTAAGTGCTCAAGCCATTATTGAGACAGCTTTACCAAGTTACGCTTTAGTCAGTGCAGTCATTGCCATGACGTTATTACAATTTATTTTACTTCTTAATATTGTTTTTTCTACGGTGGGAATTTTTTATATTACGATCGATTATATGGATGATGAAGGATTTTTACCCGATTTACCCCAATGGTTTTTCGATCAGCCAAAACAACAAAAAAAAGAATGGACTGCTTTGAAAATTGGATTATTTGCATTTACTGCAGCGCTCTTTGGTATCGGTGTAGGGACTTACAATACCAATTACTTAAGCAATCCTTCTGTCACAGAACCGTTAACGATTTCTCACAGAGGAGTTGACTCAGCAAACGGTGTTCAAAATACACTTCCTGCTCTTGAAAAAACTAGTATGGAACATCCAACTTATGTAGAGATGGATATACAAGAAACCAAAGATAAACAATTCGTGGTTATGCACGATTTCAATTTGAAAAAACTTACAGGTGTAGATAAAAGACCAAACCAACTAACACTAGCTGAGCTGACTAAATTAGCCGCTAAAGAAAACGGGCTGGAAGCTAAAGTTTGTTCTTTTGATGACTATCTTGCTAAAGCGAAAGAATTACAGCAAAAATTATTGATTGAGATCAAAACAACGCCGCAAGATAGCTCTGACTTGGTTGAACGTTTTACTGAGAAATATCGTGATGTTATTTTATCGGAAAAACATATTCTTCACACGTTGACCTTTAATACGGCCACTCAATTAAAAGAACAAGAGCCAAAGTTTTACGTGGGGTACATCCTTCCCTTTAATATTGTGGGACCGCCGGTTGCAAATGTAGATTTCTTTACAATGGAATATACAACCTTAAATCGAAATTTCATCAACGCAGCGCATAATGATGGAAAAAAAGTCTATGCTTGGACTGTCAATGATGAAGATACGATGACTCGTATGATGTTTTACGGTGTAGATGGTATTGTTACAGATGAACTAGAGTTACTTAATGAAACGATCAAAACTGATTTAGATGAACTCACCTACTCTGATAAACTATTTCATTTCGTTATCGGGATTGGTTAAAATAGTGTAAACAAATAGAGTGACGTATAAACATTATCTGTTTTACGTCACTCTATTTATTTTGCGTTCATTCGTGTTTTACCTTCTTGGCACATATACAGAAGCGGACAAATATCACATTTTGGATTCCTTGCTAAGCAATGATACCGCCCGAAAAAAATCATCGTATGATGAGTTTTTACCCATAATTCTTTAGGGATTTTTCTCATTAAAGTCTGTTCGACTTCCATTACATTGGCATCTAACTTACAAATGCGTAAACGTTTCGAGACTCGTTCAACATGAGTATCAACCGCAATTGCGGGTTCACCAAAAGCATCACCCATCACCACATTAGCCGTTTTACGACCAACACCTGGTAAAGAAACTAGTTCTTCACGAGTTTCAGGAACATTTCCGTCAAAATGATCTAGTAATTGTTCAGCACAGGCCTTAATATTCTTTGCCTTATTTCGATACAAACCAATCGTTTTGATTTTTTGAATGATATCATCTATCGGTGCGTTTGCAAGTGCCTCAGGCGTTGGATATGCTGCAAATAACGCAGGTGTTGCTTTATTCACAGAAACATCCGTTGCTTGGGCGCTTAAAATAACCGCAATCAATAATTGAAAAGGACTTTTATGAGTAAGTTCGCACGCAGCATCTGGGAACATCTCATACATGATTTCTATCGCTTCCATTGTTTTCTCTTTGGAAAGCATCTACCTACCCCCTACTCACTATCTTCTGGATTAAGCCAATTGTGTAGAGTAACTTTGGGAATCGGCTCATTTGTACTACCATGTTGCTCGATTTCTTTTTGGATCAGTGCTTGTTTTCGACGTTTTTGATCTTCTGCTACTTGCTCTTTGGTCGTGATGTTTTTACGTTCCCATGCAAGTAGGATTCGATCGATATATTTCAAGCTATATGCCTGGTTCAGCACCGCTTCTCTTAATGCCAAACGAATAAGTTCGGGCTGATAGTGGTCTGTTTCTAACCATTGACCGATCATCTCCAATTCAATTGGCGATAATTGACGCCCAAACTCTTTTTCAAACCCTTGATAAAGCTGTTTAATTGTTTCTTCTGACGTCACTTCTTTTTGTTTGTCTGCCTGTTTTTGCTGTAAAAGGGCAATTTTTTCAAAAATCGGCAATAAATCATACGTATCCATCATTTGACCTTGTTCATTTTGTTTTGTTTCAATGCTTAAAAAGCCACGAGAAACAAGTTGATTCAACAACCTATAAATAACATCCATTGGTTTTCCCAAGATTTGACTGAATTCAGCTAGATCTGGAAACAAATCTCCTTTGGCTTGTGAGCGATACAATTGCAGCCAAAATAAAAATTCTTCATCGGTTAAACCAATCTTCTGATAGTTCTCGATCACTAAGTTGGAGACAGTTGTTTCACCAGCTTTTAGATATTCATTGATTGATAACATAACTGCTTCCTGCTTTCTGTTGCTAAATATATATAAACATTATTTGTTGATTTTGTACACATCATAGTAAACTGACCTCATATAATCGATCAAGTATTGCGGATTTAACGATTCCCCTGTTGCATCCAAAATCAACTGATTTGGTTTTCTTGAGGCTCCGTATTGATGAATGTGCTCTGTTAACCAATTTTTGATTAAAGAGTAGTCGTCGCTAGCCAGAAGAGCATCGACATCTACTTCTTTTTTCATCGCGTGAAGTAATTGAGCGGCATACATATAACCTAAAGCGTAGGAAGGAAAATAACCAAAACTCCCCCCAGACCAATGAACATCCTGCACGATTCCTTCTAAATCATTCTGCGGACGAATCCCTAAATATTCTTCATACTTATCATTCCAAATTTCAGGTAGATCATCAACCGAAATATCCTCATTAAAAATCATTTTTTCAATTTCATAACGGATGATGATATGAAGTGGATACGTTAAACTATCTGCTTCGATCCGAACTAAACTCGCTTTTGTTTCTTTCAAAGAATCATAGAAAGTATCAAAATCAATATCATCAAATGTCCCTTCAGTACATTCTTTAAAAAATGGAAATTGTTTAGTCCAAAATTGTTTATTACTGCCTATAATAATTTCATTAAATAACGATTGAGACTCATGGATTCCCATAGAAGTCCCAGTTGAAAGTGGCGTGTAATCATATTTTGGATCAATACTTTGTTCATAAATTCCATGACCGGCTTCATGAATAACCCCAAAAGTCGCCATTGAAAAATTATGTTCATCCCAACGTGTAGTGATTCGTCCATCATTACGATTTAAAGCCAACATAAACGGATGAACTGTATCATCTAAACGTCCACGAGTAAAATCATAACCTAACTGTTCTGCAACACCTACCACAAAGGTTCTTTGTTGCTCTTTAGTAACTCGTCTGGATAAGAAATCTGTACGCGGAGCAGTCCCTTTTTCGGCAATCGTTGCTCTAATTTCCATGATTCCATTTTTTAATTGATTAAAAATCTGATCTAATTTTTCAACACTTAGGCCAGGTTCATATTGATTTAGCAAGACATCATAATTTGTTGCTTCATCTTTTTTCCAATATGGAATAAATTCCTTTAAAAAATCAATGATTGTTTGAATTTCGCTTTTCATTTCAGCAAAATCTTTAGACTTTCTAGCTTGTAACCAAGCCGTATGTGCATTCGTTAAGGCTGTATTATATGCTTGCATCCGTTCAGCTGGAATACTGTGGTTTAACTCATATTCTTCTTTGACTTTTTTGTATACAGACAAACCAACTTCTGACAATTCATCAGAGTGCGTATCAAAATAAGCTAACGCTTCTTCTACTTTTGGTCCAACACTGCGTTCAAATGCCATCCCTGATAAATAACCAACAGCTTCTCCTCTAAATCCACTGCTAGCTTCTGGCATGCCTGTTTGGCTATCCCATTCCAGTAAACCTAAAGCTTCGTTTATTAACTGAATTTCCTTGATTTCTTGTAAAAATTCTTGTTCTTTCATAACATTCACCTACTCTTCTCTTGGCTTTCTCGGTGGTCTTTCTCCCCAATATTGGAACAAATCAGTACGCAACGCACCATTATACAGTTTTCTTTTCTTGGTAGCTCTTGCGCCATAATATTGCTCAAAGGTTAAATCACTCGTTAAAATATACTTACTCCATGTTTTGAGCGGACGGAAAACTTCGCCCATCTCTTTGTAGAGTTTACGTACAGACTCTTCCTCACCTAAACGTTCTCCATACGGCGGATTCGCAACCATTACGCCATATTCTTTTTCTGTTGTAAAATCACGCAAAGCCAATTGTTTAAATGTGATAGAATCACCTAAACCAATTTCTTCCGCATTTGCTTTGGCGATTTCAATCATTTTTCCATTGATATCTGATCCCATAATATCTAACTCGATATCATAATCTGCTTTTTCATCTGCTTCTTTACGAACTTTTTCAAAGACCGCTGAGTCAAACCAATCCCAAGTTTCACAAACAAACTCACGGTTAAATCCTGGTGCAATATTGTGTCCGATCAACGCTGCTTCTATACAGATCGTACCTGATCCGCAAACAGGATCAAAGAAAGGACGGTCTTTACGCCAATTCGTTAATGTCACTAATGCTGCAGCCATATTTTCTTTCAACGGAGCTCCACCTTTTTCAATTCGGTAGCCACGTTTAAATAAACTTGGACCTGTCGTATCAAGAGTTACCGTCACGTGATCTTTTAAAAGAGCAACTTCTAATTGAAAAAATGCGCCTGTTTCAGCTAAAGGAACTGTTGCCGGACGATGATACACTTCTCTTAAGCGGTTAACGATCGCTTTTTTAGTGATCGATTGACAATCAGGTGTGCTGTATAATTTTGATTTGATTGATTTTCCAGCTACAGGAAATTCTGCATCCATCGGTAAATAATCTTCCCATGGCAAAGCTTTCACTTTTTCAAATAATTCATCAAAGCTAAATGCATCAAATTCGCCAACAATAATTTTAATACGGTCAGCTGTACGCAACCATAAGTTTGTCGTAGCGATTGTTTCCATCGTGCCTTCGAAAAGAGCCTTACCATTTTCGACTTCACATGGAATCCCTAAATCACGAAGTTCTTTTCCTACTAAAGCTTCTAAGCCACTCGCTGCAGTTGCAACCAGTTTAAATGTTTTTTCTTTTGTCATTATATCTCCTCTTGTTCTTATTATTGTTAAGAACTGTTCATTACTCTATCTATACTAAAATGTTTATCTCTTACTTTAAAAAAAGCCTTCACAACAAAGTTGGAAGGTCATCCTGAATACTTGTAATTTTCTGTAAGCCATGTTCTGTATCGAATGCCTCTCAGGGAAAGACACTCGACGGTCATCATCTATCTGCAGAAATTAATCTGCCTCTTCTACTCGTTCATTTCCTTTAGAAGAGCGCCCCTACCATTGTTTGAGTTGCTCGCTCGAGGGGTTTACCGCGTTCCACCAATTCCGTTTCCAAAATTGCTTCGTCACTGTGGCACTTTCAAGGGTACTTTGACATAGCCGAAACCTTAGTCATTTTTCCTGCCGTTACTTTTTCAAGCACCTTAGCTTATGATTTCGCTAAGCACGAACACTACAGACATCTCAGTCTGTGCGAGCATGGACTTTCCTCAGCCTGAATAAATTCAAACCGCGATCACCCGAAAATTACAATATTTTGATTCAATCAATTAAAATTGACGTGTTTCTGAGTTATCTACTTCACGTTCATAAGGATTGTGTAAATTGCTTTCATACGGATTAGAATGACTCATGCCAGAAATTGGATTTGAAGCAGGAGTATCATCTAATTTTTTGCCGAATACTTCACGTTCTAAATTAGATAAACGTTTTAGAATGTCGAAGTTTGTTACAGCAGCACTCTTAGGCATTTCTTGACTACTGCGAGTCGGCATTGCTTGTTGTACTTTGGATGCTTGATCCACTTTAGCTAGTAAACGATTATTTTCTTCTTGCAACGTTAAAATTTCTTTGTTATACGCTTCATAATCTTTGATTACGTTATCTAAAAATTCATCAACTTCAACTGGATCATACCCGCGCATTTTTGTTTTAAATTCTTTTTGTAAAATATCTTTTGGACTGTATACTAAATTTGCCATACTTACACCTCTTTATTTTCTTTGATTAGGATAAAAGTTCATAGTTCAACAGCATTATTGTATCGGAAAATCGTCAGAAAATCAAACAGATTATCACTATTCCATCGAGTTTTGTAAATCATCCATTGTTATCATGCGGATTTCGTAAGGAAATTTTTCTGAAAAATGTTCCGCATCCTTTAAGAAATACTCTGTTTTACCGGGGTATTCCTTGTCATAAACTAATAAACTTGCACCAGTATGTTCTAATAAAAAACGCGTATGCATTTTTAATTGTGCTGGCGATTTATAAGGCTGATGACTTACCGAATCAACAAAATCTGCTAAAATCTCAATTTTTTCTAAATTTCCACGATTTTTTTCATTCCAATTACTACCAAATTCTTTAAAAGGATAAATAATGCCCAGCTTTAGTTCTGGATAATCATTTTTCAATTCCCCTACAACTTCTGCTGCCCAAATCTCTGTTCCAAGATTGCCGGAAACCAAAACCCACTCCAATCCAGTGTCTAAATAGCCCATAATTTCCTTTTTTAATACATTTTTAATAACTGTAATTTTAGGGTCATTGTCTTGAAAAGCCCCGATTTCAAAGCTTTTATAACCAGTCACATAAAGTGTTTTTACGTTTTCCATAGACATTCCTTTTCTTTCATAAAGATTTTTTGTTATAATATTGGCTAGGAGTGTGATAGAAATGGCTTTTCATTATCCTAATGGTACTCCCTATAACAATCATGAAGCACCGAAATCAAAAAAACAAGTAAAAAACCAAAAATCAGTTCAATTTGGTAAACGAGGAATGGACTTTGAAGAAGAGCTCAATAAAAGCAATGCGTATTATTTAACCCATAATACAGCAGTCATTCACAAAAAGCCCACCCCCGTTCAAATTGTAAAAGTTGATTACCCCAGCCGTAGCGCTGCTGTGATCAAAGAAGCTTATTTTAGACAAGCCTCCACAACTGATTATAATGGTGTCTACAATGGATATTATCTGGACTTTGAAGCAAAGGAAACCAAGAATAAAACATCTTTTCCTTTTAAAAACTTTCATCAACACCAGATCGAACATATCCAGCAATGTTTGGCACAAAAAGGGATTTGCTTCGTTCTAATGTGGTTCTCTTCATTGAATAGATGTTTCTTTTTTAGCGGAGAAAATTTAATAACCTATTGGTCAGAACAAGAAATCACTGGAAAAAAATCGTTGCCTTTATCTATTATTGAAAAAAATGGAATAGAGATCCAAATTGGAATTGCACCTAGAGTTCCATTTTTGGACGCAGTCGAGCAACATATTCAATCAAACAAAGGAGTTGCGATTAATGACAACTGATGAAATAGGATCACGTGCTGCGAGACACGGACATACACCTACTTCCAACACCACTGAAAACACACCTTCCAACGGCGGAAAAAAACCAAAGAAAAAGCGAATCCTTCTAAAAATCTTTCTAGGATTAGTTCTTCTTGGCATTCTTGGTTTACTTGCTGGCTTAGGTCTCTTCTGGTCTTATGCTAAAGAGGCGCCAAAACTGGACGATGACATGCTAAATGCAACAGTTTCATCAAAACTTTATGATGCAAATAATGAGGTTTTTGAAGAATTAGGTGCAGAAAAACGTGAAATGATCAAACCAACTGATGTTCCGCAATTATTAAAAGATGCGGTTGTGTCAGTTGAGGACAAACGTTTTTATAAGCATAGCGGTGTTGATCCAATCCGTATTTTAGGATCTGCTTTTTCAAACTTTAAAAATGGCGGTCTTCAAGGCGGTAGCACACTGACCCAACAGTTAATTAAACTTTCCTACTTTTCAACAAAAGAAAAAGATCAAAATCTTAAACGGAAAGCCCAAGAAGCATGGCTTGCGATGCAACTAGAAAAAGAAAAATCAAAAGAAGAAATTCTAACGTATTACATCAATAAAGTTTATATGGCAAATGGCCTGTACGGTATGGAAACAGCTGCTCAAAATTATTATGGCAAACCGTTAGCAGAACTGTCCCTTCCACAAACAGCTTTACTAGCCGGAATGCCGCAAGCACCAAATGATTATGATCCATATGTAAAACCAGAGATAGCTAAAGAACGTCGAGATGTTGTTTTATTTACAATGAAAGAAAACGAGAAAATCACACAAAAAGAATACGATGATGCTAAGGCAACACCAATTGATGACGGTTTACAACCTTTAAAACAATCGAATGAAAACCGTAAAATCGTTGATAACTATATCAGAGAAGTTATTGCTGAGGTAGAAGGTATGGGTAAAAATCCCTACACAGATGGTTTAGAAATTCACACAAACCTTGATATGAATGCGCAAAAACGACTTTACGATATTGTTAACAGTGACACTTATGTTAAATACCCTGATCAAGATTTTCAAGTTGCTTCAACAGTGATCGATGTCAAAACTGGTCAAGTCAAAGCCCAAATCGGCGGTCGAAATATTCCTGATGATGTCCAATTAGGAACGAATCTGGCAATCGAAACTGACCGTGATGTCGGATCAACAATGAAACCAATCGCGGACTATGGCCCTGCCATTGAAAACTTGAACTATTCGACAGGTCGAACAATGTACGATAAACCAACAAATTACGAAGGAACTACAATTCCTGTTACAAATGCTGATATGCAATATTATGGTGCTTTGACAATGCGTAAAGCTATCATGTTTTCTCGTAATACAACAGCGATTCAAACATTCGATGCTGTTGGTAGCGATAAATCTGCTGAATTTCTTAAAAACTTAGGAATTGAATTTAAACAGATCGTTGCCGCTAATGCAATATCAAGTAATACAAATGAGTTAGGCGGAAATAAATATGGTGTTTCTTCCTTAAAACTTGCCGCAGCTTACGCCTCATTTGCGAATATGGGCGTTTACAACAAACCTTATTATGTCAATAAAGTCGTCTACCAAGATGGTTCAGAAGATGTAACTGAAACAGAAAGTAAACGTGCTATGAAAGATTCGACTGCTTATATGATGACCGATATGCTCAAAGATGTTATCTCCGGCGGTACAGCCTTTAATGCAGAGGTTCCTGGATTGATCCAAGCCGGAAAAACCGGAACAGCGAACTATACTGCCGAAGATCTTGCAAAGATAGGCGCCTCTGAATCAGCCAGTATTGCGCCTGACAGCACTTTTGTTGGTTATACACCTCATTATGCAGTTTCTGTCTGGACAGGCTATAAACAACGTTTAACCCCTATTCCATACGAATATTGGGGAACAGCATCTGATGTGTATAGAGAAATGATGAGTTATCTATCAGAAGGAGTCTCTAATGATGACTGGACCATGCCTGACACGGTTATACGTTCTGGTAGTGAATTGTATGTCAAAGGAGCCTATGAAGAACAATTAGTGCCATCAAATACTAGCTACGAAAGTTCTTCGACTAGTGAAAGTTCAGTAAATTCGGAACCAGCTTCAAGCAGCTCTATAGTTCCTTCACAAACAGAACCACCAGTAAGTCAGTCAAGCGAGACACCCGTTTCGTCTACTCAACAAACAGAACCACAGATTTCAACAGCGCCATCTGAAGTCTTACCAAGCAGTGAGCCTACGTTGCCGTCAACCACTCCGACAACGCCTCCTGTGCAAAATAACGCAGCCAGAAGACGATCATCATCTTCCGGCTGACACATATAAAATAAAAGGTACGATGTCTAATTAACGACAACGTACCTTTTATTTTATTGATTATTTAATGCTGCCTCAACAAATCCTTTAATCAAATGTTGTGGTCTATTTGGTCTAGAAATCAATTCTGGATGGAACTGACAAGCAACAAAGAATTTCTTCTCTGGTAACTCAACAATTTCAACTAAGCGATTGTCTGGTGAAACACCAGAAAAAACTAAGCCATTTTCTTCAAATAATTGACGGTATTTATTGTTGAACTCATAGCGATGACGATGACGTTCTTGAACAACCTCTTGTCCTTCGTATGCGGCTGCTGTGACACTGCCTTTTTTCAACTTACAAGGATACAAACCTAAACGCAATGTTCCGCCAAGATTCTCAACATTTTCTTGATCTGCCATCAGATCAATGATGTTGTTAAGAATATCTGGATTATTTTCTGCTGAACCAGCATCTTCAAGTTTTACAACATTACGAGCAAATTCCACACAGGCCATTTGCATACCTAAACAAATACCTAGGAATGGTACATCATTTTCACGGGCAAAACGAATTGCTTCGATCTTCCCTTCTACTCCACGATCACCAAATCCACCTGGAACCAAGATTCCATCAGCATCTTTTAAGATTTCAGCAACGTTTTCTTCTGTCAATTCTTGTGAATCGATCCAGTCGATCGCAATATCAGAGTCAAAAGCAAAACCAGCATGTTTCAACGCTTCAACGACTGAAAGGTACGCATCAGGAAGTTCTACATACTTCCCAACTAAAGCAATTCTAGTTGTTTTCTTCAGGCCTAATACTTTTTCTTCTAATGCACGCCATTCAGTCATATCAGCAACTGGTGCATCTATTTTTAAATGATCACAGACGATCTGATCCATATTTTGAGCTTGCAGCGCTAATGGGATCGAATAAAGCGTTTCTACATCACGTGATTCAATAACAGCTTCTGGTGCTACATCACAAAATTGAGCTAATTTATTTTTTGTCCCTTGAGAAACTGGTAATTCTGTACGAACAACTAAAATATTTGGTTGAATCCCTAAACTGCGCAATTCTTTTACGCTATGTTGTGTTGGTTTTGTTTTCATTTCGCCGGCCGCTTTTAAGTAAGGAATCAGTGTTGTGTGGATATACATCACATTATCACTACCAACATCAGCTTTCATCTGACGTAAGGCTTCTAAAAATGGTAACGATTCAATATCACCTACTGTTCCGCCGACTTCCGTAATAATGATATCCGCATCTGTCATAGTAGCAGCACGCATGATTTTGTCTTTGATTTCATTTGTGATATGAGGTATAACTTGTACAGTTGCACCTAAGTATTCACCTTTGCGTTCTTTTCTCAATACTTCTGAATAAATCTTCCCTGTTGTCACATTAGAGTATTTATTTAAGTTGATATCGATAAAACGTTCATAGTGACCTAAGTCCAAATCTGTTTCGGCACCGTCATCTGTGACAAAAACTTCTCCGTGTTGGTAAGGACTCATTGTTCCTGGATCCACATTGATGTATGGATCAAATTTTTGAATCGTTACTTTCAAGCCGCGATTTTTTAATAAACGTCCTAAAGATGCTGCAACAATACCCTTCCCAATCGAAGAAACTACGCCGCCTGTAACAAAGATATATTTTGTCATAATATAAAAAAACCCTTTCTTAAAATAGATTTGTAGAGATAAGTGAGCAACGAATAGGTTGTTTTTTTACTTACTACAAAAAACAAAAGCTCCCTATCCAAAATGAATAGGGAGCTGGAATTCGTTGTAAACTTCTGACCTTCTCAAAGGTGCCCAAGTAGTATAATACAAGCAAATCTATTTGAGGTCAAGCATTTCTGTTAGAAGATTTTTGTTTTTTTAGTAAAGTTTTAAACCTTTACTCATTTAATCGTTGATATAAGCATTTTTATACGTGCTAGTCGCACCAAAGTTATGATACTCGATTCCTTTAACACCTGGACGGACTAATTGTCCTCTTGCTTGTTGATATAATGGAATCAACGCAACATCTTCTTCTACTAAAACTTTTTCAGCTGCAATCAATGTTTCCCAACGTTTTTCAGGTTCATTAGCATATTTATTAGAAGCGTCATCAATCAACTGATCATATTTTTCACTGCGGTAACTTGTTTTATTTTTTGTGCTTACTGAGCTTTCTAAGAACGTCATTGGATCTTGGTAATCTGGTCCCCACATACTAACAGAAAGTTCATAATCCCCTTTTTTCATCAGCTCAATTGAATTATTCAATGGAACTGTTTTTACATTGATTTTCAATCCTGGCAATGTTTTTTCTAATTGTCCTTGAATAAATTCAGCAACTTTTTTGTCGCCATCACCATCTTTAGATAGTAATTCGATCGTTACATCGCCATTCAATTCTTTTTTAGCTTTGTCTAAATATTCATTAGCTAATTTTTCGTCTGTTTTTACTAAGTCGCCTGCTTCTTTTCTAAAATCTTCTCCCGTTTCAGGATTAGCTACGAAATTTTTAGGAATATAACCATAAATATCTTTTGAACCATCTGCTAAAATATTTTCAACTAAACTTTTCTTATCTAGCGCATACGCAACTGCTTTACGTACGTTTTCATTAGCAAAGATCGATGGTTTGTCGTTTCTCTTTTGATTCATTCTTAAAGAGTAGACTTTTGAACGTTGGATTGCTTCGTAATCTGGATTGTCTTTATTTTGTTTAGCAAAGTCTCCTGTCAGAATCGCTACATCTAATTCACCTGATTCATACAGATTGAAAACAGTGTTTGTTTCTTTTAAGACTTCAAAGTGGATTTTTTCCGACTTCACTTTGTCTGCATCATAATAATCTGGATTCGCAACTAAATCCCATGACATTGAAGCTTGGTCCCAGTTCTCCATTAAGAATGGTCCATTGGAAACGATATTTTCGCTAGAAGTGCCATATTCTTTGCCTTTTTCAGTTACAAATTTTTCATTTTGCGGGAAGAATGGTGAAAAGGCCAATAATGAAGTGAAATAAGTAACTGGTTTCGCCATTTTGATTTCCAGTGTATAATCGTCTAACGCTTTTACACCAAGCTCATCCGCTGATTTTTCTTCATTGACGATTTCAGTACCGTTAAGAATTGTTCCATCCATTAAGAAGAAGTAATTCGCTTGATTTTTTGGATCAGCCATTTTTTTCCAAGCAAAAACGAAATCATTCGCTGTGACTTTATCGCCGTTTGACCATTTCGCATCATCTCTGAGTTTGATTTTATACGTTTTGCCATCTTCTGAAATTTCTGGCATTTCTTTAGCTACAGCCGGTATCACGTTATCTTTTTCATCTAGCTGATAAAGACCTTCAAACACGTTAGATTGTGCATTAACACTAGGCTCATCTTGTGTGAAGATCGTATCCATCGATCCTACTTCGGATGCTTCCATCAAATTTAATACTCTTGAAGATTTTTGTTCTGTTGATGCACCTTTACTGGCAGTATTATCTGTTTTATCGCTTGCTTTCCCTCCACAAGCTGAAAGTAATAGCATTGCTGTAATCAATGTAAGACTTTGTTTTAAACCTTTTTTCATACGTTTCACCTTTTCCTTTTCTTTTTTATTTATTACACAATTTCCTCCATTGAAACCAACTCTTGTTTTACTTCTAAGTAGGCATAAGGAAGTCCTTGGTTTTCATATTCGAATTCTCCTCGCTGATTGTCGATTGGATCCGCTCTTAAAAAGCGCTTTGGAGGATCAAAATCTTTTTGGATCTCGCTATTTGCTGGCATCCTGAATATATCTAAATTGCCGAAATAATAATTCCAACGATCTAAATCCCCATTTCTACGTGCGCCACCGCCAAATGATAAGTCAGCGAAAACCCAACCGTATGGTGCCACATAAAATTGTGCCCAATCGTGACAGCCTGTGTAGTATTGTGACACATATAGACCTGACTGCCATTTTGCGGGGATTTTCGCCATTCGACATAAAGTGATAAACAAGATTGCTTGAACGCCGCAATCCCCCTTTAAATTGACTGCAGCATACTCTGAAATATTATCAATCGTGAAATATTCCCGCATGAACGAATAATTGACTTTGGTTGTGATAAAATCATAAATTTTTCGTGCTTTTTTGATTGGATTAGTTTCCCCAGCTAAAATCTCTTCAAGCAGCTGTTCCAAATAAGGAGTAAAACGAATATGAGGTAGTTGTTCGCTTAGTTCAAATTCTGGTTGAAGCTCAGACACTTTGTTTGGATCTAGTTCAACGTAATCAACTTGATTGATAAAACTGTATTCAACTGAAAAAACTTGATCTTCTTCTAATGTCGTTTCAAAATAAACTGTTCGTTGTGCTGCTTTTTCAGGTGCAATAAAAGTAGCTTCAGGTGTCGTTTTTAAAATTTGAATATCTGAAGCTTGTTTGCATTCTTTTGGTAATGGCAAGTATACGCGAACTTTCTCACCTGGACGTTCGTGTTCTTTTTTCACTTGAATACTTGTTTTTAAATGAATTTTTACTTTTCTCCCACCCTGTTCTTTCATTAGCTGAACATTCTGGGTCAATTCTTGTTTTCTCAAACGGTCTACTTCGTTGTCTTTTTTAACAATCAATCTCGCTTCATAATCGGCTTGTGTCTTAATCAGATTCATCAAGAAACGACGTTGAAAATGAACCTTTCCATCAATATACAGCCAGTCGACTTTACCAGTTTCTTTTAAAACGGTTAACTCTTGCTCTTGATATTCTTTAAACGTTTCTTTCATCATCTGGTTTGCTTCAGCAATTGCGAATGGATACTCATTAATCCCAACGATCCGGATAATATCTTGTTCGATTTCTAAACGTTTCCTTAACGCTTCAGGTAATTCATTCGACAAGAGATGCTCAATCAATTTCCCGGCACCATCAAAGTCCCCATAATTTTTTAGTTTGATAACATCTTCCGGTAACGGCACACTCATATATTTTAGATCGTAATACATTTGACCACTCACCTTTCTTATTTACTTAGCCCCAAACCAGCTTTATCGGATAATGAAATCAGACTAGTTGGTTCTAATCCTACACCGCCTGGAATCGCGACTTCATTTAAACCAAAAGTTGCATCTAAATCTGCTCTAGTGATATTTTTGGTCGCTGCTGCTAAATGCGCGGCAGCCGTTACACCAATATTGGTCTCTTCTACCATACATCCGATCATACATTCAACACCAGCAGCTTCACAAATGCTATTGATTTTCAGTGCTTCATGGATTCCGCCGCATTTCATCAATTTGATATTAACGAAATCAACAGCACGTGCCTTGATCAACCGCAATGCATCTTTGGAATTAAAGCAACTTTCATCAGACATAATTGGTGTTGACACATTATTTGTGACAAAAGCTAAGCCATCGATATCATTGTACGCAACTGGCTGCTCTACTAATTCGATACTGTATTCTGCCAAATGATTGATTGTATTAACTGCTTCTTTAGGTTTCCAGCCTTGATTGGCATCTAAGCGTAAATTTATTTGACTGCCAACAGCCTCTCTTATCGCTTTGATCCGAGCGACATCGGCTTCAAAACCAGTTCCTACTTTTATTTTCAACGTATCAAACCCTTGTAAAACAGCTAATTTCGCTTTTTCGACCATTCTTTCAGTCGTATCGATGCCCACTGTCATATCCGTCTTAACACAAGAATCAAAGCCTCCTAAAAGTTTATATACAGGTAGATTAGCTTTTTTCCCAAATAAATCATAACAAGCAATATCGATTGCCGTCTTAGCGGATGGAGCAAGTGCTGCTACAGAATTCATGATACTATGAACTTTTTCTATGTCTAATGGATCGATTCCTAGTAATTGCTTTTCAAATAATTGAATACACTCTGTTGTTCCTTTTAAAGTTTCACCTGTAATCAAAATGCCAGGTGACCCTTCGCCGTAACCAATGATTCCTTCATCCGTTTCTATTTCAACAATCGCACTCATTGAGTGTTCAATCGTGCCCAGTGAGATTGTGATTGGTTCTTTTAACTTTACAGCCTTTGGTTCTACACTTATTTTTGTTATTTTCACTTGATTTCCCCCAGTATTATTTGCATTAAATTAGTGCGTATTTCTACGCTATGACTTACTACCCAAAATAATATATCAATCTAAACGAAATAATAAGCATTCTTTTTTTAATTTTGAATTAAATTTTACCACAAAAATTGAATTATTTGTTACAATTTTAAGTTTACTCTATGGAAATGTCAATATAATAATGAGATTTAGATGTGTTTTTTTTAATCGTAATCCAAGTGCTTGTAATTTTGTAACGAATTCGAGATAATATGAATGAAAAAAGGACTCTAAACAAAGGACGGCTGTCAATGGAATTTAGAAAAATTAAAAATTTACGGAAAGAAAAAAAAATCACCTTAACTGAATTAGGAGAAAAAACAGGATACTCCGCTAGTTTCTTGTCGCAAATCGAACGTGGAACTAATCGCCCTTCTCTAGAAGCATTGAGAAAAATCGCTGATGCATTAGACGTCACTGTAGCTTCACTTTTAGCGAATGAAGCGCCTCAAGTTATTCAGGATGACGAAACTTCAGAACATGGTTATAAAGTAATTCGAAACTCCTCTGGCACCATTTATAACCCTTGGCAAACGAATTCTACTTATTATGATACTCTGTTCAATTTACCCGTACATACAAATAACATGGTTATTTCAAAAATTTATATTGATGCACAAGCATCATCCAGCGGTCGGAAAATTGCTCATAATCTTTGTGAAATAAATTACGTAATCAAAGGTGAAGCAACAATTGAATTAAAAGATGAAATACTGATTTTACATGAAGGAGATGCGATTTTTTTAGAAGCTTTTACTCAACATAATATTATTAATGCAACGGAAGATGAATTGTTGCTATTTACATTACAGTTTTAGCGTAATGTCCTGCCTTATTGAAAAAGATTCTCATTTACAAAGTATTTAAAAAAAGGTATCATATGTAAAGAACGAACTGTCAAGAGTCCTGTTATATTTGCTGTTTTATTCATCCAAAAGCAAAGAACAACGGACGAACAATAAAAAGGAGTAGATACAATGACTGAAACAAATCAAGAGTGGTCTGCCGAAGAGGTTGAGGATATTAAGGAACAGATTTTAACCGCGTTAGAAACTGTGATTGATCCTGAACTTGGAATTGATATCGTTAACTTGGGATTGATTTATGAAGTTGAATTTGCACAAAATGGTGACACTGTCATCAAAATGACCTTAACAACCATGGGCTGTCCGTTAGCTGATGTTCTGACTGAACAAATCCATGAAGCTCTAAAAGAAATTCCTGAAGTAAAGAATCCAGAAGTAAAACTTGTCTGGTATCCAGCTTGGACGACTGATAAAATGTCCCGTTATGCTCGGATTGCTTTGGGTATTCGTTAAAGTTAACACTTAAATTAGTAACTAAAAAAGGAGTAACCGCTATATTTGCAGTTACTCTTTTTTTGCTACTTTCAAATAATTTTAGATTTGTTATCCTTATGAATATAATTCAATGCTTCCAAGTTTGAGACGAAATTAAGGTTGCTCAATCAGCGCTATTAAGATTTTTTTCATCGCTACAAAAACAGAACGGTTTTCAATTTTTTATTCATTTAATTTCACTCCCTAGATAATCAAATTTAGAAGGTTTTATGTATTTCATCTTTTCATTATTCTCTCAACCTACTATTTTTTTATTAAACAAAAAATAAGCCGAAAATCGCTGAAGTATAATCAGTAATTTTCGACCTAAAAATGTTAGTTTCTATTTTTTTTCAATACTGCATTCAGCATGATAATTCCCGTAACAATTGTGGTTACAGCCTGCAATAATTTGATTTTATCGATTCCTTTTGA
This sequence comes from Candidatus Enterococcus ikei, assembly GCF_017316105.1. Taxonomy (NCBI): domain Bacteria; kingdom Bacillati; phylum Bacillota; class Bacilli; order Lactobacillales; family Enterococcaceae; genus Enterococcus; species Candidatus Enterococcus ikei. The sequence goes on along the minus strand of NZ_JAFLWD010000008.1, from coordinate 85,221 downwards.
TTTGACGGTCATATTAACCCCTCCTGATGTTTATATTTCTATCTTACAACTAGAAGTAGTTCATTGCCAATAACAAGCTTACATAGACATTACTTAAATAAACGCATTTAAACTCTATTTTTATTGACTGATAATAAAAACACCTACAATTATCAAAATAACTGCTAAAACTTTACGAACACTCAGCTTTTCTTTGAAAATAAAATAAGAAATGATAACTGTCCAAACATAGGTCAATGAAGTCATTGGAAAAGCGATTGAATAATCTAAAAGTTTTAATAAAGCAATATTTGTCACCGCACTTAAGATATACAAAAACGAACCTAAATAAATCCAACCATTGGTCAATACAAGTTTAAGACTTAATTGCGGAAGATCATTCATGCCCTTTTTTAATGCCAACGCACCTGCACTACCAGAAAATGTCGTAACAACGAGAATCAGCAAAATCGTCGCATAATTGGTCATATGGTTTCCTCATTTCCTTCAATACCTAAAAGGACTGAACCTGCAATAATGAAACCTGTTCCTATTAACTTATACCAAGTGATACTTTCATTTAAAAACACTGCCCCCAAAAGGATCGATAAAGCAAATCCTAGACTCATCATCGGCTGTAAAATTGATACTTCTCCATAACGAAAAGCTGCCATCATGAAAAACATTCCAGCACCTGCTGCTATGAATCCGATAATATATAAGATGAATGCATAATTCCCCGTTCCATCTGCTCCAAATTTCCACGCCAATTGCCCTAAGCTACTTAATGTAGCAGCGATCAAAATCAATACAACACCCAAACTTACCTTCTGTTGCTTATTTTTTGAGTCCATATTTGTACTCCCTTCTTAACAATAGCGATCAATAAATTCAAAAACCGTGCCAAAATAGTGATCTGGTTCATAAATAAACGAGGATAAATGCGGCGCCTTTTCAACAATTAAACTTTCCTTTACCCCGTTTGTGGCTTCCATATTTTCATAAAGCATTTGATGTGGAACAAATTTATCCCCTGTGCCATGAATAAACAAAGTTGGCAAATTATTTTTGGCTAGTTGATCAACAGAAGAAGCTTCTTTAAGTGAATAACCAACTTTCTTTTTAGCTAAATAATCAGCAATCGTTAATATAGGAAACGCAGGTAACTTGAAAGCCGAGCGCAGCATTGCCCCAAATTCATTGTATACAGAAGAATAGCCACAGTCCACAATTAGACCTTTAACATTTTTCGGTAATTCTTCGCCACTTGTCATCATCACCGTTGCCGCTCCCATCGATCCGCCGAATAAAATAATTTCAGCTGACGGTTCCATTGAGATTATTTCTTGAATCCACTTTAATAAATCCAAACGGTCTAACCAGCCCATTCCGATGACATTTCCTGTACTTTTTCCATGAGCTCTTAAATCTGGAATCAAAATATTGTACTGTTGATCAGAAAACCTAGAGGCAACAAAAGCCATGTCACGCTGACCATAAGAACGATAGCCATGGACGCAAATCACCCACTTTTTACTTTCAGGGTGTGGAATGATCAAACGGCTGTAAAGCTTTTCCTCAGCTGTCTCCAGCCAATAATCTTGAGCAAAGCTTTCTTGCCAAAAGATATCCCCTTGTTGATTTTGTTTTTCTTCAGTAAGATCATAATGAGACTTTCCCTTATTGAAATTGTCTGGGTTCATCATTTTATGTCCCGTCGTGTCATACCATTTATTATCTCTAAAAAGAGCAACGTTCAAGAAAAAATTTGCTGCATAAACTGAAACTGCAACAATCAAAATCAATAAGATAACCAAAACCACCACAATCCACTTCAAAAATAACACCTCACTCCTAAAATTTAATGCCTTATTCAAGTATACTCCTATTTGAGAAAAAAAGTATGGATGTACTCAAGCGAAAAAACCTTCTCCAATTGGAAAAGGCTTCGATCACTTGCTATTGACAATCTAATGCAATTAGATCTTCATACGTTTCTCGACGAATCGCTAGTTTATCTTGACCATTTTCAACAAATACAACGGCTGGTTTTAAATTACGATTATAGTTATTGGCCATTGAATAGCCATAAGCACCTGTACTTGTAATTGCGAATAAGTCTCCTGCATCCATTGGCGGCAACTCGATTTCTTTGATCAAAACATCACCGGATTCACAATATTTACCAACGATTCTCACTTCTTCCAGTGTTTCTGTACTAATTCTATTCGCTAAAAATCCATCATATACTGCATCATACAATGCTGGTCTGATATTGTCCCCCATTCCGCCATCTACTGAAACATAATGCCGCACATTTGGGATCACTTTTTGGGCACCTACAGTGTAGATTGTTGTTCCAGCTTCCGCGATAATACTACGACCTGGCTCGATCCAAATTTCCGGGAATGCATAATCTAGTAATTCACATTGACCTTTCACCGCATTTACGATAGCTTTAACAAACGCTTCTGGTTCAAGTGGATCATCCGCTTGGGTGTATTGTACACCAAAACCACCACCCATATTCAAAATATCCACAGTATAGCCAAATGTATTTTTCCACTCATTTAAAATTAGCAACATTTTCTCAACAGCTGCCAAAAAACCTTCTGCAGAAAAAATTTGTGATCCAATATGACAATGAGCTCCTTTTAAAATCAGATGATCATCAGCTAATATTTTTTCTAAAGCTGCAGTTGCTTGTCCGCTATTTACATCAAAACCAAACTTAGAATCCACTTGCCCAGTCAAAATATAATCATGTGTTTGTGCATCCACTCCTGGCGTAATACGAAACATGACCGCTTGCTTCTTCCCTTTTTCCTTTAAAACAGCACTTAATAAGTCAATTTCATAAAAATTATCAATAATAATTGTTCCCACGCCTTGGTCTACAGCGAATGCTAATTCTTCTTTTGTCTTATTATTACCATGAAATTCGATATTTTCAGGTAACATGCCACCTTTGATCGCTGTATAAATTTCTCCAGCTGAAACCACATCACAACCGACTTCTTCTTCTGCTAAAAGTTTATACATCGCTAAACAACAAAATGCTTTACTTGCATAAATGACCTTATTTTTTACTCCTAAAGAGTTGAATGTTTGTTTAAATCCTCGGGCACGTTGACGAATATGTGCAACATCGTAAACAAATAATGGCGTTCCGTATTTCTCAGCTAAAGTAACGGTATCACAACCGCCAATCGTTAAATGTTCTTGTTCATTAAATTTTGCCGTTCCAAATAATAATGGCATCTCTTCACCTTCTTTAATTGATTATTAAAAATAATAGCATAAAAATGAAAAACTTCCTATCTATTTTTCATCATTTTCACAACGGAATCAGAAATTTAGTCTCTTTATATTGATCGTCTTCTGATCAATAACACTCACTCGGAAAGAACTTGATAGATTCTCTCACTTAACTCTCTCATCCCGTCTTCGGCTTGTTGATTTGCAAAAAGAATGACTAAATCTTGATTATTCTGATCTCCATAAATGACTGTGTCGTAGCCACCGAGATTTCCCTCAGAATATTTTAGTTCATCAAAATAAATCATCCCTGATTGATAGCCTTCGTTTTTTACACCAGCAAGCTGTTCATATTCATTTTGATCAAAAAGTTGCCCATTAGTTAAGCTTTGAAGAAACACAAGAAAATCTTCAGGGCTCATATACATATTCCCTGCCCCTAATAAACTGGAAAACAACTTATCACTTGTTGGAAAAGGATCAGGCTGATAATCTTGTCCTATATAAAAATACGGCTGTGCTTTCGTTTCATTTTTAGGTAAATCATCCCAAAAATACGTATGCTCTAATTCTAATTTTTCTATGATTTTCTTTTGAATAACTTCTTCATAAGGTTGCTGTAAAATTTTGGAAATAATGCCGGCTAACAGCGTATAATTTCCATTTGTATAAAAAAATTCTTTGTCCTGTGTAACAGTCAATGTTTTTAAAGTATTATCAAGTTGGCTTTTTTGATCCTTTAACAGTGTTGCAGGCTCTTCTTCTTCCATCATGATTCCAGAGCTATGGTTAAGCAGTTCTCTGATGGTAATATCCTGACTAAAATCAACTTCTGGAAAAAATGAATCTAACGTCGTATCAAACGTAAGTTGATCATCTTTTACTAATTCTAATATAATTGCTCCCGTAATTATTTTTTGCAAAGAAGCAATAGGAAATACACTGTCCACTTTGTTAGACAATTTCTTTTCTGCATCAGCATACCCATAACTTTGTTGAGAAAAAATAGCTCCTTGACTGACGATCAATGCAGTTCCTTGAAAATGAGCATCTTTGATTTCTTGATCAATATATTTTTTCATCTCTGATTTAGCAGTTTCTTCACCTTTGACATTTTGCTTCGACTCAGAGCCGGATTCTTCAAAAAAGCCGTTTTCCTTATTAAAAAACCATCCGATTAATAAAAACAAAACTAGCAATCCTACAATAATGTAGCCTTTTGATCGTTTACTCATTCAGTACACTTCTTCCTTTATCCATTTCAAATAAATTATACCATTTACTGAATGAAAAGCAGACTAAAATGAAAAGCTGGACTTACAGCAACGCACCAAACAAGTAATACTCTATGTGACTCCCTGTACCTAATTTTTTCAAACGAAGCTGTAAAAATCTAACGATTAGACTAAAGACCGCACAATGCATAAACGCATTGTGCAGTCTTTAGAAAATTTCCGAAGCCTTTGATTCTTAATAAACTTTTGTCTCACTCACATCTCACGGAACTTAGATATAGATTTTCAAATGTTTTCTACGACTCTTGAGCAATGGTTAAAATAGCAGCTGGAATCCGATACGGCGAACACGAAATGTAATCCACACCAATCTTTTTCAAGAAACGAATAGATTGAGGATCTCCGCCAACCTCACCACAAACGCCGATTTTAATTGTCGGATCAACCTCTCTTATTTTATCAACAGCAATTTTCATTAACATACCAACACCTTCTTCATCGATATGTTGAAATGGATCGTTTTTTAGAAGCTGTTTGTCTTGGTAAGCACCTATAAATTTGACTGAATCATCCCTAGAAAAACCATAAGTCAGTTGAGTTAAATCATTCGTACCAAAACTGAAAAAGTCAGCGGCTTCTGCGATTTTTTCAGCAGTTAAACAAGCTCTTGGTATTTCTAACATCGTTCCAATTTTATATGGGATAACTTGTTCTTTCTCATCAAAAATCTCTTGAATTGTCCGAACAAGACGTTCTCTTAACCAAAGCATTTCTTCTTGACTCCCGATCAACGGAATCATGATTTCTGGAACAATTGTTGAATTGCCTTCATGTTGAGAGACTTCTATGGCACTTTCAATAATGGCGGCGACTTGCATTTCATAAATTTGCGGCGTTGTAATAGCTAAACGGCAACCCCGATGCCCTAACATCGGATTTTGCTCATGTAGCTCTGCGATTCGATGATTGATTTGCTCTTTTGTTCGTTTTGTGGCATTTGCTAAGTGTATGATTTCTTCTTCCGTTTGCGGTAAAAATTCATGTAACGGAGGATCTAATAAACGAATAGTGCATGATTTATTTTTTAATAAAGTAAACATTGTTCGGAAATCTTCTTTTTGAAATTCTTTTAGTTGATTTAAAGGTGCCATGAGTGATTCTTCATTTTCTGCAAGAATCATTTTCCGCATTTCAAAAATTCGTTCTTCCCCGAAAAACATATGCTCCGTTCTTGCTAAACCAATCCCTTCCGCACCTAATTTTAATGCGGTTTCAATATCTGCTGGTGTTTCAGCATTCGCTTTAACATCAATACTTGCCGCCTCTTTAGCCCAATCTGTAATAATTTCTAAGACTTGCCATTCATCGCCTTGTACATAAGGGATACTACCTTTATAAATGGTTCCTGTTGTTCCATCTACAGAAATAGGATCACCTTGATGCAAAGTAACCCCATCTGCGGTTGCTTGTTCCAAAAATTCATCCACATAAACTTCTTCACAGCCTGCAACACAGCATACACCCATGCCTCTAGCTACAACAGCAGCATGTGATGTCATGCCGCCTCTAGAAGTCACGATGGCTTCACTAACGACCATTCCTTCTATATCTTCTGGCGATGTTTCTTGACGAATTAAAATAACTTTTTCCCCTTGTTCACTCGCTTTTTTCGCTTGTTCTGCCGTAAAATAAATGTTTCCACTGGCTGCCCCAGGACTCGCTGGTAACCCTTTTGCAAAAATGGCAGCCTCTTTTAAACACTCTGGTTCAAAAACAGGATGAAGTAATTGCGTCACCATTGTTGGATTGATTCGCTGAATGGCTTCTTTTTTAGAAATAATTCCTTCTTCTACCAACTGAATGCAAACTTTGAATGCAGATTTAGCTGTTCGTTTCCCATTTCTAGTTTGTAAAAGATAGAGTTTCCCATTCTCAATCGTAAATTCAATATCTTGCATATCTTTGTAATGATTCTCCAACAAACCGCTTAACTTCAAAAATTCTTGATATACTTTTGGCATCAACAGTTCAAGTTCACTAATCGGTTGAGGTGTTCTAATCCCTGCTACTACGTCCTCTCCTTGAGCATTCAGTAAAAACTCCCCGAAAATGCCTTTCTCTCCTGTCGCAGGATTTCTAGTAAATGCTACCCCTGTACCGCTTTTAGAACCAAAGTTTCCAAAGACCATCTCTTGAATATTGACTGCTGTTCCTAATGAATCTGAAATATTGTGTAAACGACGATATGTGATCGCTCTGCGGTTATTCCATGAACGAAAAACGGCTTCTACTGCTAAAGTTAGCTGTTCGTATGGATCTTGCGGGAATGGTTGATGACTGACTTCCAAAAAGATATCTTTATAAACCGCTACCAATTTCTGCCAATCTTCTGCCTGCATTTCAGTATCCAAAACATATTTATTCTTTGACTTATAAAAATCCAATTGTTCTTCAAATCGATTTTTATCAATCCCACAAACTACATCACCAAACATTTGTAAAAGTCTTCTATAACAATCATAAGCAAAACGACTATCGCCTGTTTTTTGAATCAAACCAATCACAGTTTCATCGTTTAACCCTAAATTTAAAATCGTATCCATCATTCCCGGCATTGAAAATTTCGAACCACTTCTCACTGAAACTAAAAGTGGATCAGCTGCTGCCCCAAATTTTTTCTTCGTTCTTCTTTCCATACTCTCAATATGTTGTCGGATTTCCATATTTAACTCATTTGAATCAAATTCTTTCTTTTGTAAATAATCTAAGCAAGCTCTTGTGGTAATGGTGAAACCAGTCGGTACAGGTAATGCTAATTTTGTCATTTCCGCTAAGTTAGCTCCCTTGCCTCCTAATAAATCTACTTGTTCTTTACTTCCTTCTGAAAAATCAATGACATATCTCACGAGCAAACTCTCCTTCGTTTCTATATAGTGTATCACATTACTTTAAAAACGATTATATTGTGTATCACATTGAAAGTCAACAGGTAATAGTGTAACTTTTTTTTATTGTTGCATTATTTTTATAAGAAATATATAATAATTAGTGTGTCACATTAAGAAAGTAGGTTGATAAAATGAAACTTACCTCAAGACAATTAGAGATCATCAAAATCGTCAAGGAAAATGAGCCCATCAGTGGAGACAGCATTGCTAAAACACTTGGTTTAAGCCGAGCAACCTTGAGAAGCGATTTAGCTATTTTGACGATGACTGGTTTGCTTGATGCGAGACCAAAAGTTGGCTATTTTTATACAGGTCAGACAATTGAACCTTTGCTTTATGAAAAATTGTACAAAAAAACTGTAGAAGATATTATGTTGCCACCCATACTTATCCATCAGAGTACAACGGTTTATGATGCCGTAACAAATTTATTTATGTATGATGTTGGCTCTTTATATGTTAAAGATGACAACGATGAGTTAAACGGCATTTTGTCTCGTAAAGATTTATTACGAGCTGCGATCAGTAACCCTAATACAGAAAAAACCCCTGTTGCTATGATCATGAGCCGTATGCCTAATATTATTACGATAACTCGCGACCGGACTATTCTAGAAGCGGGCGGATTATTGATGCAACATAGTATTGATACATTGCCTGTCGTTGAGATCAATCAACCAAAAAAAGTAATCGGTAAAGTAACAAAAACTAGGATGATGGCTTACTTTATTAATGCAGGTAATGACATTGAAAAAGAAAACTATTAACAAATAAAAAGGTTCTTCACGATTGCTCTTTTAAAATTTATTTAAAAAGAGACAAATTTAGAACTATAAAAAAAATAGGAGCGTGCATTTATGCAAAAGAACAAAATCAAAATTTATTTAGTATCAGATTCCGTTGGAGAAACTGCACAAAAAATCATTTCAGCCGTTTCAGCACAATATCCAAGTATTGATATGAGCGATATTCAACGTTTCCCTTTCATCACTGATGAAGAATTATTACAGCCCATTTTAAAAGATGCTCTACATGATAAAGCTGTTGTAGTCACAACATTGGTGAATAAAAAACTTGTAAATTTAGTCAAAGACTTCTCTAATCGTACCGGACTACAATATGTCGATTACATGAGTCCATTAAGTGAAATCGTTGAGGGAACCTTTGGCGTTCAGCCCTTACAAGAACCTGGGGCTATCCATAAGTTAAACGAACAATACTTCAGTCGTGTTTCAGCAATCGAATTTGCGGTTCGGTATGACGATGGTAAAGATTCAAAAGGCTTTTTAGAAGCTGATTATGTATTATTAGGTGTTTCTCGCACATCTAAAACACCATTGAGTATGTATATGGCAAACAGAAATCATAAAGTGGCGAACCTGCCTTTGATCCCAGAAGTTGCTTTACCTGCTGAACTAGACCAAATCGATCCTAAAAAAATCATTGGTTTAACAACAAGTATCGATAGTTTAATGGACATCCGTAAATCTCGTCTGCATTCTTTAGGGTTAAAAGAAGACTCTGCCTATACAAATGCCGATCGTATTCAAGAAGAGTTGGATTATGCAAATAGCGTTTTTGAAAAATATAATGCTTTAGTAATCAACGTCGATAAAAAATCTATTGAAGAAACAACAACGATCATCGAAGATTTAGCCCAAAACGAACGCTAAGGAGTCGTGCAGATGAGCAACTTTCAATCTAAAGAACTGATTGCTGAAATTATTAATCTAGAAGCCATTTTAAATTTACCCAAAGGAACCGAACATTTCATCAGCGACCTTCATGGGGAATTTGATGCCTTCAATCATATTTTAAGAAACGGTTCTGGAAGTATTCGTAACAAAGTTCATACTCTATTTAATCAAGAACTTTCTATAGAACAAATGGATGAATTGTGTTTTTTGATTTATTACCCTGAAGAAAAAATTCAGTCTTTAAAAAAACAACACACTTTATCTCAAAACTGGTGGTTTGAAACTATTGAACATCTGCTGATTATCGTTCGTTTTTCATCAAGTAAATATACTCGATCCAAAGTTCGTAAAGCCTTACCTAAAACCTATGCCTATATCTTAGAAGAATTGATTTATCAGTACGATGAAACCACTGACAAAAAAGCCTACTATCGTCAAATAATCAAAAAAATCATCGAACTTGATGAAGCAGAATATTTTATTACTGATTTAGCGTATTTGACTCAACGTTTTGTCATTGATCATCTTCATGTGATTGGAGATATTTATGATCGTGGGCCTCATCCTGACAAAATTATGGACTCTTTAACTGAGTACCATTCCTTAGACATTCAGTGGGGAAATCACGATATCATTTGGCTAGGTGCCGTGAGTGGATCAAAAGCTTGTTTAGCAAATGTATTGCGGATCTGCGCCCGTTATGGCAATCTTGATCTATTAGAAAATGCGTATGGTATTGATTTACACTTACTAAAATCATTTAGTCGTAAAACCTATCATGAGAATATCCATTTTAAGCCTAAGGAAAATCCTTACAGAAAGCTTTCAATAGCCGAAGTAACTGATTCGATGAAAATTCAGCAAGCAATGGCGATCATCCAAGAAAAGTTAGAAGGTCAAATTATCAAACGGCGACCAGAATTTCAGATGGAGCATCGATTGTTATTGAATACAATTCAAGAAAACCAGCTTACGATTAATAAACAAACTTACAATTTAGTCAATACTTGCTTTCAAACAATCGATTGGAATAATCCTTATCAACTATCTAAGGATGAAGAACGAGTTATCACAGATTTACTAGAGCAATTTCAACATGCCCAAAAATTAAATCAGCATATGGCTTTTCTCATAGAAAAAGGCTCACTTTATCTTTCCTATAATAAAAATTTATTGATACATGGCTGTATCCCTCTTAACAAAGATGGATCTTTTCAATCAGTGTTATTCAATAAAAAAACGTATAGTGGTAAAAGCTTACTTGATTTTTTTGAAGCTAATATTAAACAATCGTTTGAGCAACCTTGGCAAACTGAAGACTTTTCAACTGATCTCGTCTGGTATCTTTGGTGCGGTGAACGTTCATCACTCTTTGGAAAAAAAGCTATGAAAACATTCGAACGTTATTTTATCAAAGATAGTGAAACCCATATTGAGGAGAAAAATGCTTATTATGAGTTAAGAAATGATCCTGAGATCTGTTGCCGTATTTTAAATGCCTTTTCAATCAATGAACCAGATGCTCATATCATCAATGGGCATACACCTGTCAAACTACTCAAAGGTGAATCTCCAATTAAAGCAAGCGGAAAAATGATTGTGATTGATGGCGGCTTTTCACGAGCCTATCAAAAAGTGACTGGAATCGGCGGATACACACTCTTGTATAATTCTTTCGGAATGCAATTAGCGGCTCATAAACCTTTTTCTGACAAAAAAACTGCTATCGAAAAAAATGATGATATTATTTCCACACGTCAAATTGTAGATCGTCAGGTAAAACGATTGAAAGTCAAAGACACAACGATCGGTTTATCTTTGATAAAAGATACTAAACAGCTGAAACAGCGATTAGATAACCATGATCACTATTCTTATAAACATAAATAAAAAAAACAGAAGAGCTCAGAGACAAAACGAATCATCCGTTTTGTCTCTTGGCTCTTCTATTAGTTGATTAAGTCAAATTGTTGATTTTTCAATTCATAAACATCATCACATGCATTCCCGACTTCCTGCTCATGAGTTACGATAATAATACATTTTTGTTGTTCATGCGCTACTTTTTGAAATAGCTGAACAATGTCTTTTGACGTTTTTTCATCTAAATTACCTGTTGGTTCGTCAGCTACAATTAGTTCATGATCACAACATAGTGCTCTGACGATTGCGACACGTTGTTGCTGTCCACCTGAAAGTTGTGTCACATTTTGTTTAGCAAGCTTTTCATCAATCCCTACACTTGCTAAATTTTCCAGAGCATAGGTCTTTTTATCCACTTGTTTTGAACTAGATATTTCCATTGCCGTTAAGATATTGTCCAGCGCAGACATATAAGGCAACAAGTTATACGCTTGAAATATAATCGAAACATCATTTTTACGATAATTTCTAAGCCCAATTTTAGATAATGACTCACCATTATAAAGAATAGTACCTGCTTTTGGTACATCTAAACCTGCAATCAAGGAAAGAAAAGTTGTTTTCCCTGAACCGCTTGCGCCTAAAATAGCATACATTTTTCCACGTTGAAATTCTAAATTTACATTCTTATACAGAAATTCTTGTTCATTTTTGTACCAATATCCTACTTCTTGTGTTTGCAACATCGCATTTCCTCTTTTCTATGTGGTTAGTATTTTTTTAGGTTGTAGTCTTAAAATTCCAATGGAGGATAAAACGATTGAAAAGAAGCTGATCAATAATCCGAGAGCCGCTAATGTTGCGATCTCTTTTGGCTGAACAGAAATATTCAACTCTTCGATCGCTTTCGCTGCTTCTTCAGAACTTGCGCCAAGCATGCTCATGCCACCGCCAGGTCCGCCTTTTCTCTGTTCTCCTCTATTTCCCATTTCAGTTGGTTGTCCTTGATTATTTCCAGATTGTTGAGCAGTTTCAGTTTGTTGATTAATCAACTGCTCTCCAACTACATTTCCTACAATATTTCCGCTAAACGTGGCAATTACTAGTGCAACAAACATACAGAGAATGATTTCACTGAAAAATTGTAAAACAACTTTAAACCGTGATTCACCAAGAGACAACAAGACTCCGATTTCATAGCGTCGTTCTCTAATCGTCATCATAACAATCAAGGTCAATATGATCACTCCGGCAATTGCCACTAGAATAACGATATTTTTAGCAAAGCTTGCAACATTATTTAAAGGCTGTAGCATTTGTTGATACGCCTGATCATTTGTTTGCAGGCTAAAGTTTTCTGTATCGATCAATTTTTCAGCAGACTTAACGAAAGTATCCATTTCTTTGGGATCATCAAGGGTATAAAAAGCTGAATCAATGGTTCCTTTTGCATTCTCTCCTTTTAATGTATTAGCAAATGTATAAGATGTGTACAACGTATTTGATGGGTTTAAAAAATTAAACTGCATTCCCATACTGTCACCATTTTCAGAAGTTTTATAAATTCCTTTAACAGTCATGTCATAGGTTGTTGTTTCATCGTCTGGACTAGTTATTTTGAATGTATCTCCTACACTTAATCCATTAGCTTCAGCCAATGTTTGTTCGATCACAACATTGTTTGTTCCTTCATCCGAATCGTTGATTGCCTCACCACTCGTGATTTCAGCAACACCTTCAGAAAAATCACTCAACATGGATAGATCCATTACACCACTTACTTGAAAATCACTTTGCTTCATTTCAGACATTGGGCCTCCACCCATACGTCCACTTTCTTGAGGTTGATTTTCCTCTCCTGACTCATTCGTCTGTTCATTGTTGTTTGATTCAGAAGTTGTGTTCTCACTTGTTTCACTAGATATAGGCGTGATACCGTCACCTGCGCCAGCTGATGAAGATGATAAAAATGAATAAGACTTCACATTTGTTAAAGCTGCAATTTTTTGAGCATCTTCTAAAGAAACAGGCGTTAAACTAAAACTACCTGGATCTGGCCTTTCACTGCCGCTATTCGCCTGACTCTTTTTCATTGCAGCCTCGCGATTAGCAGATAAGGTAACTGTGGCACCGATACTTTTTTGAGCATTTTCTGTCGCAGTCAAGGCAGCACTTTTAATTGTCAATCCTGCTAAGACAAAAATCAAAATAGCTGAAAAAACAGCACATAATAAAAATGTTCGCCCTTTTTTTGCCTTCATACTTAATCCTGCTCGTTTGATAAAATTCATATAATTCCTCCTCAATATAAAAGCACAGTATGCTTGTGAACATTCATTACTTTAGTTGACGTACCTTAAATAAAACTTAAATGACAAATACATCATTATATTCTCAACAAATCTTGCAAAAGAAATAGAAAAATGATTAAATGATGATGGTCGCATTTTTATCAAAAGATTTTAGAGGTTTTAAGTTTCCTTTAATTAATCTTTGGTATGATTGGTTTAAGATTTAATTTTTTTGAAGGGAACGTAAGCTATTTGGAAAAAAAGAAAATGACTCTATATGGGATGATTTTCTCTATTTGTTTCTTTTTAATCGTATCGTTCTTTTTTTCTACCCATACAGTAGATTACGCAAACGAAACAGAAACAAATGAAAAAATTAATGCTCCAGTTAAAACTACATCTACTTCTGCCAGTAAAAATCCGGAACCTAAAGTAACAGAAAGCCCCGAATTAACGGCTTTTTACCATAAAATAAATCAAACAATGATTGATGCTGCAAAAAGTTTCAAAGGCGATGTTGGGATGACTTACGTTGATTTAACAACAGGTAAACAACTTTCTGTTGATGGAATGAAAGAATTCTACAGTGCTAGTACAATTAAAGTCCCTTTAGCTATGATGGTTGCTGACAAAGTTCAAGCTGGTAGCTTAAAATGGGAGGATCAACTTTCATTTAACGAAAAAGAAGATTACGAAGATGGTACTGGAATCATCATCAACAATATACAACCAACATATTCAGTAAGAACTTTACAAGAATATAGCATCACTTATTCAGATAATATTGCTAAAAATATGTTATATGATACTTTCGGTGGCGATGTAAAAGCCAAACAAACGCTTTACGCCCACTTTTTACAAAAAGAAACAGATTGGGATGACGCAAAATTCACTTCTGAAGATGCTGCGAAAATTCTCAAGATTTTATACGAAGAAAAATCATCTAATCAGGAATATCAAACGATTTATGATTACATGAAAAACACTGTTTTCCATGAACGCATGGATACCCCCACAACATCTGGAAAAGTTGCACATAAAATTGGTTCATACGAAGGTTTTCTACATGATATTGGGATATTGGAAACAGAACATCCTTTTATTTTGACAGTATTTACTAATGGACAGACAGATGCTGGAATCTCTTTTATTTCAATGGTCACAGATCAATTATGGTCTGTGCAAAGTAATGAATATCCAAAAAAATAATGATAAAAAAGATTATTGAAAGGCGTCATCAAAGGACGTTCTCTCTCAATAATCTTTTTTTATAATCATGTCTAAAGTAAAATTAAAGGCAAGCGAGCTGACTCAAAGGAGTCATCACTCGCTTGCCTTTTACTTCTAATTTCGACTTAATTACCCATGTTTTTGATCTTAATCAACCGAGTAATCTCACTTCGTTCATTTTCTTCTAATTTCATCTGAATATAATAAATTGTTTCTTCTAATTGAGGGATCGTCATATATTCTAACGCATTTACACGACGACGTGTCTTTTCTATTTCTTCAGACATCAACTGACAGGTCTTCTCCACTTCAGCCAATTCCAACAACTTCGGTAAAATAGCTGAAATTTTCCCAAAAACATCGTCGAGCTCTGCATTTGAGTTTAAATAACCGTAATTTAAAGGAGCTTCCACGGCCGTTTCATCATAATGAAAATTCATGATTGGAACCGTAACGCTCATAATATTTTTCTCGATGATATCAAGGGTTACCTCATTTGCTGGAATCGCTACTAATTCCTCGATAAAAGCTTCATTTAAGGTCGCATTAGCCAGTACAAAATTTGATAATGCACTTGTCAATTCTTCTTCTACATCGATTCGTAGTTGATTATTTTTTTTGACTAGTAAAATAAAGCGACGCATGAGCTCATCTTGTTTGTCTTTTAATAGCTTATGTCCGCGAGTTGCTGTGCCAAGTTGTTTCTTTAAACGAGAGAGTTCCATTCTTGTGGGATTCACATTTAACCGTGCCACTTTTGATCACTCTCCTTCAGTCAAATATTCGTCTAACATATCGTCTTTTATTCGTTTTAGTTCGGTTCTTGGAAGCATAGACAATAATTCCCAACCTAAGTCTAGTGTTTCATTGATTGAACGATTCTTGTAAAATCCTTGATTGACATATTCTTTTTCAAAACGATCAGCAAATTTAGCATAAATTTTATCTACCTCTGATAAAGCTGATTCACCAAGAACAACGGCCAATTCTTTAGCTTGTTTCCCTTGAGCATAAGCTGCGAACAATTGATTCATTGTAGGCGCATGATCGATCCGCGTTTTCCCTTCTCCAGTCCCTTTGTCTTTTAACCGAGATAACGAAGGCAGCACATCGATGGGTGGCTGAATGCCACTTTTATATAATTCTCTAGATAAAATGATTTGTCCCTCAGTGATATATCCTGTTAAATCAGGAATTGGATGCGTTTTGTCATCTTCTGGCATCGTTAAAATCGGAATCTGTGTTACAGAACCTTTTGTCCCGCGAATTCGACCAGCCCGTTCATACAGTGTAGCTAAATTGGTATAAAGGTAGCCTGGATAACCACGACGCCCAGGTACTTCTCGACGAGCTGCCGAAATCTCACGTAAGGCTTCACAATAATTAGTCATATCCGTCATAATTACTAGCACATGCATACCTTTTTCATACGCTAAGTATTCTGCTGCAGTTAGCGCCATTCTCGGTGTAGCGATTCGCTCGATAGCAGGATCATTAGCTAGATTCATAAACATCACAGAACGATCGATTGCTCCAGTTTGACGGAAATCTTCCATAAAAAACTCGGCTTCTTCAAAAGTAATCCCAATTGCAGCAAAAACAACCGCAAAC
Source organism: Candidatus Enterococcus ikei (assembly GCF_017316105.1). Classification (NCBI taxonomy): domain Bacteria; kingdom Bacillati; phylum Bacillota; class Bacilli; order Lactobacillales; family Enterococcaceae; genus Enterococcus; species Candidatus Enterococcus ikei. The sequence goes on along the minus strand of NZ_JAFLWD010000008.1, from coordinate 69,109 downwards.
TCTTCGTCGCTATTCAAAACATTTGCCTGTCTGGCAATTTGTGCCGCTAATTCTTTATGCGGCAAGCCAGAGCCTGAAAATACAGGCAATTTTTGACCACGAACTAAGGTATTCAAATGATCGATTGCAGAAATCCCTGTTTGAATAAATTCATCAGGATAATCTCTAGCCACTGGATTAATGACTTCCCCATTGATATCAACCATTTTTTCCGATAAAATTTCAGGACCATTATCTTTAGGTCGACCTAAACCATCAAAAATCCGACCGACCATATCTTCTGATACACCTAATTCCAAAGGATGACCTAAAAAACGAACTTTTGAATCACGAAGATTGATGCCACTAGTTCCTTCAAAAATCTGGACCATCGCTTTATCACCATTGATTTCAAGCACCTGACCACGACGAATTTCACCATTTTGCATGCGAACTTCGATCAATTCCTCATATTTGACTCCTTCGACTTTTTCAACAATCATCAAGGGACCAACAACTTCATTAATCGTACGATACTCTTTAATCATTCGTCATCCCTCCATCTGCAACGATTTGTTTTAAAACTTGTTTGATTTCATCCACCAAACCATCTAACCGATCGATTTGATTTTCTGGTAGATATTTACTTCTGGCAATTTGATTCCTTAATCCAACTGTTCCAAGCATGATTTCAGATAAATAAGCGCCTAAAGTTAATGCCTGTTGCCCTTCTTTGTAAAAAGTTAAGATCAAACGTAGCATTTTATATTGTTTTTCTCTAGAGGTAAATGTATCTACTTCGTCAAATGCATTTTGCTGTAAATAATCTTCACGAATTGATTTAGCCACTTCTAAAGTCAAGCGATCTTTGTCTGATAATGAATCGATTCCGACAAGACGAACAATTTCTTCTAATTGCGACTCTTCTTGTAAAATACGCATGCCTTCCATAACCATTTGAGACCAATCAACTTGAAGCTGTTGATCTAGGTATTTACCAACTTCTGAATCATATAAAGAATAACTTTGCAGCCAGTTGATTGATGGAAAATGACGTTTTTGTGCTAAAGTAGCATCTAATCCCCAGAAAACTTTTACCACTCGTAAAGTATTCTGAGTAACTGGCTCAGAGATATCTCCACCTGACGGAGAAACCGCACTGATGGCTGTAATACTGCCTTCACGATGATCTTTTCCTAACGCTACAACTTGTCCAGCACGTTCATAATACTCAGCTAAACGGCTACCTAGGTACGCTGGATACCCTTCATCACCTGGCATTTCTTCCAAACGTCCACTCATTTCACGCAATGCTTCTGCCCAACGTGAAGTTGAATCTGCCATAATAGCGACAGAATAGCCCATATCACGGAAATATTCTGCAATTGTGATACCAGTGTAAATCGATGCTTCACGAGCTGCCACTGGCATGTTAGAGGTGTTGGCGATCAACACTGTACGCTCCATAACAGATTCACCAGTACTTGGATCAATCAATTCAGGAAATTCGTTCAGTACATCAGTCATTTCATTGCCTCGTTCACCACAGCCCACATAAACAACTAAATCAACATCTGCCCATTTAGCGATTTGGTGCTGTACCACAGTTTTCCCAGCACCAAAAGGACCGGGAACAGCTGCTGATCCACCTTTAGTTACTGGAAAAAAGGTATCAATAACTCGTTGGCCTGTAAGAAGAGGAACATCTGGGTTTAATTTTTCCAAAATTGGACGACTACGGCGAACAGGCCATTTTTGCATCATTGTATATTCTTTTTCACCAGTTACGGTTTCGATGATATAAATGGTTTCTTCGATCGTAAATTCACCTTTTTTGACTTCTTTCACTACTCCACTAACACCAAAGGGCACCATGATTTTATGAGGGATCACTTTTGTTTCTTGGACAAAACCGATAATATCTCCTGCCGTTACCTCTTCACCAACCGCAACACTTGGTTCAAAAATCCATTTTTTTGTTCTATCTAACGCTGGAATCTGGACCCCTCTGCTTAAAAAGTTGCTTGCAGTTACTTCTGCAAAAGTATCTAAAGGACGTTGAATACCATCAAACATCTCTGAAATCAAACCTGGTGCAAGTTCAACCGACAACGCCTCTCCTGTTGTTACGACTGGCTCGCCAGGTCCAATTCCTGTAGTTTCTTCATATACTTGAATCGATGCAACATCTCCGCGCATCTCAATAATTTCTCCTATAACACCCAATTCTCCTACATGACAAATATCCTGAATACTTGCATCAGACATATTTTCGGCCATAACTAAGGGACCGGATACTTTAATAATTCTACCAGTTTGCAAAATCATTCCTCCTATTTAGAAAAGCTGAGCAGGCTCGATTCGCTCCGACTGAAAAATAGGAAACTATGACTGAGGCGCTTTTTGCCTTATTCATAGGTTATCTTTTTTCCGAGGAGTTAGCCTGCAAAGCTAGATCAAAGTAACGCTGAATATATTCCTGCTTTCTACAATATATTCTGCCCAACCGCTCGTTCAACATTTTCCTGAATTTCTTTCAAGCCAATCCCTTTTGTTCCATTATGACTTGGAATCAAAATAATCGCTGGTGTCACTTCACTTTTATAACGCTCAATCGTTTCTACAGCTAATTCAGAGGCATCTTCTGTAATAAAAATCACTCCAAAGTTACCCTTAGCCATCATTTCGATTGTTTCTCTGACTTGTTTCGCTGAGGCTGCATAAATGACCTCAAATCCAAACAGTTTAAACGGCATGACGGAATCTCTGTCGCCAATTACACCAATTTTATATACCATCCGTTATCCGCATCCTTTCTCTAACAACATCTATAGGAAAGTTACTTCTTTTACTAACTAGAATCAAACGGAGATTTTTCCATTCCACTTCCTTAGCGTTTAAAAAAGCTAATAGCGGTAACGGACCAAAAGCCATAATCTTGGCTTTATCATACAAACTTGTCAGGTAATCATCTTTTATCTTTTCAAAAGCAATTAAATCTAATTCTTTTGTTTCAGTGGAAACAATTGGTATAAGTAACCCACCATAGATTGTATTTAGGACAAAATCTGTAAAGACAGTTAACGGCTGCTCCGTATATTCTAAAAAAGTTTCTTTAGAGATATTGCCCGAACTAGATAAAACCGTTGATAAAAAATTCTCGTGCTGTCCTTGAATGATTCCTCTGGCCATTGTAGAAATATTAGTCAAATCTATAAAAGCTGTAACTTCTGCTACAATATCTTTAACCCCGATAGATTCCGCTAATTGCCTTTGGAACGTTAAAAAATTCCTATCATAAATAATATCAATCGCTTGAAGTGTGGATGATTCTTGAAAATAATCCAATACTTCAAGAACTGCATTCATCAATGTTTCAGGTAATTCAGTGGATATCCGAGTGCGTATCGCACTTTTTAGTGTTTCTATTGAATAGCGTCCATCCTCAATAAACAGATGATCCAAATTTTCCCCTGTCAGTTCAGCTTTTGTTAAAACTTTCAAGTTATGAAAAGTGGCTCTAGACGTATAAATTGCTATAATTTCAGGCTCTGGCGCCATTTCATACAACCACTCATACAATCTCCCTTTTTCTTTTGAATAAATATATTCAAACTGATCAGCAAAATCATCTGTCATATACGTTCCATAAATAGTATTTTTTAAAATCTCTTTTAGTTCTTTTGTATTTTTTGCGTTTAATAGTTGTTCATATTGACTATTGCTCAAAAGTTCTGTTTCTTTAAGACGTATCAAAGGATTGATTTGGTTATACGCAGTGTCTTTCATCATGATCCTCCTAGTTTAAAAACGTAATTAGCTCGATTTGCTCCGACTAAAAATAGGAAAAAATAAATGCAACAATCTTTGTCACAGGTATTTTTTTCGGAGGAACTTGCTAATAAAACGAAGCAACTGATTTACTTTTTTGAAAATTATTATTGAAACAGCATTTCTGCGATTTGAAAACTTTCCATTTTTTTGACTTCCTGAACCAGACTTGAAAACAAGAAATTATATTCAATCCCTTCTTTTGCAATGATAAATCCACCATCACCTAAAATCAGTTCGTTTTGCAGTACAAATATCAGTTTTTCAGAAGAATGTTCTAACAGCCATTGATCTGATAACTTACCTTTGGAAAATTCGCCCAACATTAACTGAACTTCTCCTTCAATTGGCAACTGCTCAATGATTTGTTCGACAAAAGTTTGAAATTCTATTTCAGTCCAGTGACTCATTCGTTCAACAACCTTTGAAAAAAGCTCTTCTAGATAAACTTGCTTCTGATTTAATGTTGCTTGTTTAATATCCAATTGCTGACGATTTTGTTTTTGTTTAAAGGCTTTATTTGTTTGTTCCTGATTTTTTTCGATCAATTTACTTTCTTGTAAAACTAACGCTTCTTCCATCTCTTGATACTCATGATCAATTCTTAGGGTTTCGGTTTGTTTTAGCGTTGCTACTTCTTCGTGACCTTTTTCTAGAATTTGTTCAACAATTTTTTCGATTGCATCCATTTTTTTCCTCCTGTTACTTCACATTTAGTACAAGTAAGAATGAGATAACAAACCCAAGAATGGCATATGTTTCCACCATGGCAGCGTAAATGATCCCTTTTGTTGCATGTTCTGGTTTCTTCGCTAAAATTTGAATTCCTGCTGCAGCAACTCGTCCTTGCGCAATTCCAGAAAATAATCCAGCAAAGGCAATCGGTAATGATGCAACAAAATAATCCAAGCCTTGAACCATTGTCATATCATTGTTTAAGTTGATAAAAATCAAGAAGGCAATAACGAAACCGTACAATCCTTGTGTTCCTGGCAATAATTGTAAAATCAACGCCTGACCAAATTTTTCAGGTTGTTCTGTTGTCAAGGCCGCAGCTGCTTCACCAGTAAAGCCAACACCCTTTGCTGAACCGATTCCGGCTAAGATCGTAGCCATCGCCATTCCTAAAACTGCAAAAAGAATGCCACCATTGTTATTAATTAAGTAATCTATCATATTTTTATTCCTCCACTATTCTTTGACTTTTGATTTTTTTTCGATATTCATGTACTTTTCTTCTGTTTTCAACGGTTTGAATGCACGACCACCGCCTGTATAAAATTTCCCAAAAAACTCTACGTACTGTAAACGCGCGCCATGAACGTAGGCACTTAGTAAGCTTAAAAAGAGATTCAATGCATGTAAAGCGATAATCAGTATGATTCCTACAGTAAATCGAGCTGCTGGAGGCATAAATGCGACTAACATATTAAATGCAGCAGCAATACTTCCGCCAGAAATACCTAAGGCCATTAGCCGAGTATAGCTGACTAAATCGCCAATATATCCGGTTAAACCATATAGCCCATAAAGACCTTTAGCCAATCCTTTAACTTTTGATTTTGATTGAATGATTGGGACAACCACGATTGACAAGGCAGAAATCACGGCGACAATACTTCCTGTCATAACTAAGCCATCATTCATAAATATCAACATACCTAAAACCACAATCAAAATCCCTACCAACAATCCTTGCCATGCAAAACTTTCACTGATACTCTCTAAATATCGTTTTCGCTTAGTTAGCTCAATCCCGTTGACCATCAAGCCTGTCAATAACTGGATGAACCCAAAAACAACCGATAAAATCAAGATCGTATTCACATCTTCCGTTGTTGATAAAATCGGAAACGGTAGATGAATGCCTAACAGAACTTTAGGCAATGCCGCTCCGAAAAAAGAACCATAGATAAATCCCCAGATGACGGTTGGAAATGACAATATCAGAAAGAAATCTGCAAAACGTTTCATTCCTCGTGGTAAAACCATCAGCTTAAGTGCCAGTAATGCACCTAATAACATCAACAAACCATAGCCAATATCTGCCACCATCATACCGAAAAATACCATATAAAAAGGAGTCATGATCGGTGTCGGATCGATTTCATCATATTTCGGCAAACTATACATTTCTGTGAGCATTTCAAATGGCGCTACAATCGAATTATTTTTCAATTTCACGGGAATATCCACTTGAATCTCATCTGCTGTTGGCTGATCAAAGGTGACATAAACTTCATCTATTTGTAAAGCTGCTGTTAGTTCCTCTTTCTCTTCTATTGGAATCCATCCTTGCAGGACAAAAAAATAGGAAGTATTTAATAGATGTTTTTTTACAGCTTCCCGATGAATATACGCATAGGTCATCTCTTCCGCTAAATAAAGTTCTTCCAAATGTTCACGATAAGAAGACAAACTGATTTTCACTTTCTTTTCTTCATCAACAAGTTCAGCTAATTCCTCTTTAGTCCTTTGATATGCTTCCTTCGGTAAAATATCATATGGGTAATCGAATGAATTAAAGCTATATTTAGTAGTAATTTCATCCACAAACATAGACTGATTTTTTAAATAAACCAAACTATAATACACATGATTTTGGCTATGATAAATTTCTTCCACATAAACAGATACAACTTTTTCTATAGCAGCTAAAAACTCAGCCTGATTAGCTGAACTAATTGTTCCTAGTAGAATATTCGTACTTTCTAGTGAATTATTTTTCGGGACAATATCTAAATACTGCCAACGAGCCAACCATTTTTCTTTTGACAACAAGTCTTTTCTCCTTGTCTCAATTGATGTCAATTGACTTTTCAATGAAGCAATTTCTTTTAAATATCCGCTGATTTTCAATTCATTAAAACTTTTCTCCAACTCGCTTAAGGTACCCACTCGTCTTTTTAATGGTTTCTTTTTAGAATTACTCTCAGCGTAACGCTCAATAAATACCAAGGCTTCCTGAATTTCCACCAACATAGTTTTGAAACGCTTCTTTTGGCTTTGGTCATCTTCTGAAAAGGTTGAAGCAAAGTGCTTTTTTATATAAGAGCTATCTACATTCGAATGAAAAAAATCTTTGATCTCAATCGCCTGCAAGCCCTGAATCGTTTGAAGAATTGCTTCTTCTTGATCTGCTGCAGCTATGATCGTCATTTTTTCCATTTTATTGACTGCCATAGATTTTTTTCACCCTTTCTATTACATAATCAACGATGGCTTCTTTATTTTTTTTATATTTTTCCTCAAACTCTTTATTTTTTTCTTGCGCTTCACTCAGTAAAATGTCTTTTTCCTTTTGAAGCTGTTCAGTTTTTTGTCGTTCTAATTCATGAAGTAACCTTTTCACTTTCTCTTGACTCTGTTCTTGTTTTTTCTTAAAATCTGCGGCTTGCTTTTGCTCATAGGCACCTATTTCTTCTTTAGCCTCTTGTCTCATTTTTTCAACGCTATTTTCCGCATCACGGATTTTATCTAGTGCTTCTAAAACCATTCTTTCACCCCTATCATTTGACTACTTCGTACGTCTCTTTATTATTGAAGGTTGTGCCTTAGTACAATCAAAAAGGGAATAACCTGTGCTTTTACATACTAAAAACACAACTTATTCCCTTAAACTTTGATTGAAAAATAAAAAAGGGCGTAAGTTCAAAAAACTGCTCTTCTCACCCCTTGAAGAACCTGATCCTTGAAGCTTGCGCCCAACCATTTTTATTTATATGCATTCATCTTAGCAAAAATGAACTCAAATTACAACTGCTTTACGTGTATACTTTATCTGACTTATCTACGAAAAAAAGAATCCCATCTTCAAACGAAGATGGGAAAGGAGTTTTACTCATGAGAGTAAATGAAAAAAAGTTTGTTGTTAGGATAAATTCATCTTACTACCCTATTATATTTTTTACAAACAAAATGCATTATAATTTTTATAAAAAAATGACATAATTCTAGAAAATGTTTTAAAAAAAGAATGCTTCCATATCATATGGTGAACGGTTGATTCGTTCAAGGATTGTTTCTTTCCATACATCTGTGAACCAGTCATACTGAATTTGATTGATAATACTTTTCTTTAGTTCATTTGTCATTACCTCACTAGTAATTTCCCCTTCGTAAAATGAGTCCAACGTTGTCAAAACTTTCACATTCGTATGCTGCTGAAACCGATAAATTCGCCCTTTTTCTATGTAATAAAACCAGTGATTAATAATAATCGCAAATCGTTCTTCCTTATTTTCAAGTAATCTGACAAACATTTGAGGTGTGATCTTCTTCATCTTTTCTACTCCTTTGGCAGATCATAAATATTCATTTATCCTACCTTTTAAGTCTTTATTTAACATCACTTTATCTTATCAAAAAAAAACTTAATAAACAATCTTGCTCCAAAAACAATTAACTATTTATTTTCTACATCATCCATTAAGAAAATTGCTAAACATCGATTTAAATTCAATCTCTATGTTTAAAACACTCAACTATTTGATATAATAAAAAATGAACTAACTATTAATTTATTGATTGGAGAAAAATATGGATCAGCATTTAATAAAAGTAACTACGACATTTCATCATACATGGATGATTGATCTGAAAAAAGATCCCTTTTCTGAAGAAAATAATATCTTGTTTGGAGATACATTGCGGCTTTCTATTGCTAAAAATGATTCCTATTATTTTTCAGAAAATATTGCACTAACATATAAGAAAGAAATCTTATCCAAAGAAAAACCAACAGAAAGCGAGATTGAATTTTTTCATTATATGAGAACTGCTAAAGAAAAAACATTTTCCAAGACACTCGCAGCAAAATATGACATAGAACAATACGTAGCTCAAGCAAATCCCTCTGAGCTTTTGGAGGTAAATAATTAAAACAAATCAAATAATAGCCTCTGATTTACTTCATTCAACAGGAAAAGTAAATCAGAAGCTATTATTTTGCACTTTTTTTGTTACGCACTTTTTACTTATACACTTAGTTTTTTTAGATAAATTTTTTGTTCACAAAAGTTGCTCTTTGATAACTTACAATCAGAAAGTAAAATAAAGTTCTTAGCCTCCTGCAGAAACAGTAAACACAGCAATAGCGCTAGTTACGAAAAGAATAATCGAAACCATTAGAACACCTCCAAGATAAATTAAAAAAAATCAAGGTTTGCAAACAAATAATTTTCCTTAAGTAAAGAATAACAAACAGAAGAGAATTTGAACAGTAAAATATTGCTAAAATGCGAAATTAGCAAGAAAATCTTTAATAATTTTCGTTTTTTTATTAAAATTGAGTTTTTTGCACCTTTCTTATGCTATAATCGCATAAGAAGGGAGATATATCCATGAATATCATAGAAACTTTACGTTTTTTCAGATTGAAATTAAAACTTACTCAACGGGAGATGATGCCTGATTATACAGACCCTTCGACCTACTCAAAAATCGAAAGTAACACTCGATCTTTAAAAGTAAGTGAACTTGAAGAAATATTAGGGCATATCTCTATTAATTCTGAGGAATTTTTCACTTTTGCAACGTTTGACAAAGAACAGCAATACTTTAGGAAATACTACTACTATTGCGCTGCTCATCTAGAAAATAAAAGTACAAAACAAAAACTACTTACTTATTTCTATTCTTTAAAAGAGAAGGAAGATAAAACCTTGCGAGAGTTATCAAACTATCTTGCTATTAAAAATTTCTTTCACGGTCAATGGGATGAAGTTGATTCAATAACCTCCAAAGAAATGAGCAGCACGTTTCAAACTCTCATGAATAAATCTTTTTATATTCAATATGACTATATAATTACTAACAATCTTATCCGATTTCTAGATGCAAAACAAGCCGATTTGCTCATAGCCCGATTATTTCCAATTAAATATGAAGAACAACGTGATTTTACCACCAAAAAATTTGCTCATAATATTCTGATTAATCTGATTTCCTTAAGACTTTACGCAAAAGACTATACCAGTGCAAAGAAATACATTAAACTGGCTAAAAAACAAGATAAACAAAACGAGAATTATAGTTTCAAACTAAACCTTCAGTATTTAAACAACCTCTTGAACTATCTTCTTGACGGTGAGCCAGACCATATGGAGCGCGTGTATGACTTCATTCACTTGTTAGAAAATGCTGGCGATATTATGCAAGCACAAGAAGTGAAAAAAGAAGTAAAAATGTTGACCCACGAGCGAGATAGTGAAAAAATGCTAAGCAGTTATTCCGTAGGTATTTTAAAGGATAGCTAATAGAACTTTACGATTAAAACTAGAATATCCCACCTTTTAAAAGGTGGGATAAGGAGTATTACTCGGATTGAGTAAAATGAAAATACTGTTAGGGTATATTTATAATACCACGCATTGTTATACATTTCAACCCCAGAGTAAAAAATATCTTTTTGTATGCCATTTCGTTCTAAAAATCAGACTCACCCTAATATAACCCTCTTATTCCTTTAAAATCCATTCTTTGCTTTCTCAAATAGTTTATTAATCATCCTAATTTACATTAACATCTTATATAAATATCTTCTTTTCTGTTAAAATAGAGAAAAATATACTTTTACAGGAGAATTCACTTGAATAGTAAACAAAGCCAAAAAAATACACTTATCTTATTGATATTATTGTGGATAAGCGCGATTTCGATTTTTCCTTATTTCTTGACTAACTATATTTTTAGTCAAGATGATCTATTATTTCACAGAACCAGATTAGATAGATATTACCAAACAGTTAAACATTTGGATTTTTTTCCTAGAGTCTTTCCTACAATGGGTTTAAATTTTGGATATGGTGCTGATTTATTTTATCCTTCTATTTTATTATTACCTTTTGCTTTTTTTCGAATAATCGGAATCAGTTTTGTTCCTTCTTACTATTTATACCAATTCTTAATCAGTTTCATCACAGCAGCTACCTCTTATTATTTTTTATATGCCATTAAAAACAAGAAAAAACAGGCATTATTGTTCTCTTGTTTTTATACACTTGCTACTTATCGTTTGATTGATCAATCTGTTCGGGCAGCACTAGGTGAGACATTAGCCTTTGCATTTTTACCGTTATTTATTTTAGGTGTCTACACGATCTTCTATACAAATCAGCATCGTTGGAAGCTATTAAGTGTTAGCATGAGTTTGTTAATCGCCAGTCACTTGATCACTGCTTTTTATTCCTTTATCTTACTGATTATTTTCATATTATTGAATTGGAAAAAATGCAAGCAGGCTCAAATAAAAAGTTTGATTCAATCTGGCGCTTTAACCATTGGTTTGTCCGCTTGGTTTTTATTTCCTTACCTCGAGCAAACCTATCATCTAACATTTAATTTTGCTAATACAACCCTATGGGCTACTGGACTGAATTTTAGTTTAAGCAATTTAATTAGCAATAGCCTTGCAAATGTGAGTGCCCCATTCACAGAACTTAAACCAAATATTGGCTTATTTTTATTAGTCGTTGTTATTATTGCATGTTTTAATTACCAAAAATTAACGACTAATAATAAAAAAATAACATTAGCTACACTCTGTTTGATTTTACTGGCAACAAATATTTTCCCTTGGGCATTTTTTAAAGTATCGGTACTAGCAACAATACAGTTTCCTTGGCGATTATTGCTATTTTCTTCCTTTTTTGCCAGTTTACTTGCAACTGGTCTGATCGAACAATTTCAGTTATTGAGTAGTAGACAGGTACTTATGTTTATTGCTATAAGCAGTTTTTTAACTATTAGCTTTAATGTAAACAATTTGATGCAAAGCAACAGCCAAAATAGTATAACCGTGACCAATAAAAATTACTCTGATTTTTATGAGTCAGAAATTGGACATGGAAAAGAGTATCTAATCAAAGATACTGATTTCAAAAAATATTTTGCTTCACCTAGTCCAATAATCGATGGCGTCTCTTCCTCCGATTCGTTGAATCAAGCTGACAATAAATACAACTATAGTTCATATACTTTACAGACTAATGGCACTCAAGAAGTTCAACTTCCTAAATTTTATTACAAAGGCTACGAGGTAAAAGATGGACAAAAAGTGCTCAGTAATTATAATAAAGCCGGGCTGGTCACAGTAAAACTAGACAATGGTATTCATAATATTACAGTCTCTTATAAAAAAACTGTTATTCAAACTGTTTCTCTTCTATTTTCTACTCTTTTAGCTGGACTGCTGATTTTACAATTTTTAATGAAAAAGAAGAAGTAAGTTTTTTATAAAAATGACCGGTAAATAAATATGGATTCGTCCATTAAAAAATATAGTTTGGCAAAAAAACTAATAGGAATTTCTCAGGAATATATGATCAATCTTTGCGAATCAAAGATATTGGTTGGACTGGGAAAAAGTACTGGTAGTATTTTAGTGAACTATAGCTACTTCATATTTAAAAATTGTGGAAAACTAAATATGAAGTGGCATTGATTCTTCTCATGATATCAATCAATTAACATAAACTTACTTAATCCACTTAATTTCTAGAAAATTATAACCAAGGTTTGAGTCAACTTGTCTTTCTTCATGATAAAAAACCGAATCTTGCTTTAGATTCGGCTACAATGCTTTGTTTATACAAGCTCACCAGGGCTGACTTGTTGGACCTACAGTAAATTCATTGACATTTACATCTTCTGGTTGATCGATTGCATAAGCAACAATACTAGCCACTCGATCAGGTGCAATGCCGTATTCATCATACAAATCAGCCATTCCTGCAGCTGTTTTTTTGTCTGTAATTGTATCAAGTAACTCTGTATTAATTGCAGCTGGGTAAATGGTTGCTGTACGGATATTTGTCCCCTCTTGCGCTGATTCCATTCTCAATACTTCCATTAAATCACGAACCGCCCATTTCGTTGCACCATAAACAGCACTTCCAGGGTAAGCTTTAAGACCAGCTACCGATGAAGTTGTAATCACATGTCCAGATTTTTGCTCAATATAATGGGGTAATACTGCTGCTAAACCGTTTAGCACTCCTTTGATATTGATATCAATCATTTGATTCCATTCATCTTCTTTAAGTGCTGATAATGGTGAACTTGGCATAATCCCAGCATTTAAAAAGATAACATCTATTTTTCCAAAAGTAGCAATAGCAAAATCCACCAGTTTTTTATTGTCTACTCGTTTCGTTACATCAGTTACTAAATAAACTGCCTCACCTGATTTTTGTTTGACTTTTTCAACAATAGCTTGCAGTTTTTCCTCTCTGCGTGCAGCTAATACAAGTTTTGCTCCTTTTTCAGCTAATAAGATTGCTGTTGCTTCTCCAATTCCTGACGAGGCTCCTGTAATAATTACTACTTTATCTTTAATGGTCATTTGTCTCTCTCCTTTGTTAGCTTTAGGGCTTCAAAGTAGCATGAACTGCAGTCATTTCTGCCCTAAAATTTAATAAATCTACTTCCGTTATTTTGCCTATTCTAGTATATGAATAATTTGTGGTTCGCTTGATTAGACACCAATTTAATTGGGAGTGATTGGCTTTCAATTGTTATGTTCATAACTTTTACTTCTTCAGTTTATCCTATCAGCTGATCTTTCAAACTATTCTATTCAGAAATACAAGAACGATCAAAACAAGCTTTCTTTTAACCTTCCTCATCTTCTTCAATTTTACGCACTATTTTGGCTGGGCTTCCTACTACAACCACATTGTTAGGAACATCTTTTGTTACCGTTGAATCAGCAGCAACAATCGAATTTTCTCCAATTGTCACCCCAGGTAAAACAGTTACATTTGCTCCAATCCATGCATTTTTCTTAATACAGATTGGATCTACTTTGATCCCACGCCTATGTTTAGGTGCTATTAAATGATTCACCGTAATCAATCTAGATCCTGGACCAATCAAAACCTGATCTTCAATCGTAATACCACCTAAATCGACAAACATTACATTTTGATTAATAAAAACGTCTTTCCCAAACGTAATATGCTGACCAAAATCACTATAGAAAGGTTGGGATATTTTTACTGACGAATCAATTACTTGCCCTGTTATTTTCTCTAAATATTGTAAAACCTCTTCATTAGGATAATATTGCGCATTCAACATCATAATCAATTGTTCATTATTCTGTTTTACTATATGAATTTCTTTGAATAAGGGCGAATCTTCTAAAATCTCCTTTCCTACAAGTTTCTTCTTAAGCTCAATATTTATCATTTGCTTCTCCTCCCTAGATTTCATTTATTTTTACTATCCAAAGTATACCTGAATCAGTTATACTTAACTAATACCTATAAGCCATACATAACTATTCTTTTTAGTTATAGAAAGGAGCAATAAAATGGAACTTCGCGTGTTAACGTACTTTTTAACGGTTGCAAGAGAAAAAACAATTAGTAAAGCTGCTGAGGTCTTACATATTTCACAGCCAACCCTTTCTAAACAATTAAAAGAATTAGAAGAAGAACTTGGTGTTACACTATTTATCAGGGGAAATCGATTTATCACATTAACAGAAGATGGTATCTATTTAATGAATAGAGGGAAAGAAATTCTATCTTTGGTTGAGTCAACAACTGCAAACCTTATTCAAAATGAAGTAATCAGTGGACAAATTACGATTGGCGGTGGAGAAACACAAGCGTTTGAGTTTCTTGCTCGTATTTTGCATGAACTTAGAAACAACTATCCAGAAATTAACGTACACCTCTATAGCGGAAATGCTGATGATGTATTGGAAAAAATTGATAAAGGCCTTTTAGATTTTGGACTAGTTATTGACCCAGTAGAAAAACAAAAATACGAATATATTCGACTGCCTTTAATTGACTCTTGGGGGATTTTAGTCAATAAATCACATCTTCTTGCTAACAAAAAAACAGTCCAACCAAAAGATATTGAACATACACCTTTACTCATTTCAAATCAATCATTTGTTGATAATCAGCTGTCTGAATGGTTTGGAGGAAATATAGAGCATCTTAATGTTGTTGGCTCATATAACCTACTTTATAATGCCTCACTATTGGTAAAAGAGGGTGTCGCAAGCGCTCTTTGTATTGATGGTATTGTAAATACGTCTAACACGAATCTAACCTTCATTCCCTTTTCTCCACCACTAACCGCAAATATCAACATTGTTTGGAAAAAAGACCAAATATTTTCAAGTGCTTCAAAAGAATTTTTACGTCTACTAAAGTTGGTTTAGTTATATCTGCCACAACTTAGACTTATTAAATAATCAGATTGATACGTTATCACATTTTTTAACTTATTAAGGTGTAGATAGCTATAAGTTGAATAATGGTTTTATGCGCTATTTAAGTAACATAAAAAAATTAGAGAAAGAAAATACCAGCCGAAGTAAAAAATTACTAGGCTGGTATTTCCTTAATGCTCTTTTTTGGTGGGATGGGCAATAATCCCTTTTTTGTAATCTAGCTTTCGATCCTTTAGCAACTTAGACTTAAAACAAACGGTATCTTCTCAGGAGTATTTACAAATAAGTAAGCATAATAAACCCCTGTTATCCCTGTCATAAGACTTAAATCTAAATTAAAATCATTAATTCTTTCATAGTTACAAATATCCTTAATTGAATTAAAACAGGCCTGTTGAATGAATTGTTTTAATTTATCTTTGTCCTCACTTGATTCCGTAACATAGTATTTGATAAGTGCATTACCTAATTCACCATGACACAAATTCATCCTTGTAAATCGTCTATTACTCATAAGTTCGTTAGCTATTTCAATGTCTTTTTGAAATAACAACTTACTTTCATATTTTTTTAATAAATATCTAGACAATAAAATCCCGGGTGTACCGTTACACCAACCAAGTGTATCGTAACTAATACTATCCTCTCTTAAATCTTCCCATCCCCATTCATGTCGATGATTATTTTCTTTATTTAACAATAAAATGATATATGAATCATATGTAAAATCATTACTACTATATTGATAATACTGTAGTGCTAGCATAATCCCAGACATCCCGTGAGAAAAACCTGTTATCAATTTTTGGGCTGTTGTCTGCTCCGAAATAACCTCTATCAGTCTATTAATAAAAGATTTTCCAAAATCTAAGAAAACGTTATTTTTTGATAAATTATATAAATTTAAGCAAACAATTGCTAAACCAGAAAAGCCATCTATAATATCGTAAAAGGGGATTTTTAAACACAAAATTCTTCTTGATAGCACAGTTAAAAACTGATCAGCCTTTATTAAATACTGTTTATCCTCAGTGATTTTAAAGCAGGCTTCACACAAATACAAAACAGAAGAACAACCTGAAAAAACACCTAAATTATTACAATTTTTGGGTACCACCAGATAGCAATCAATAATTTCATTTGCAAACTCTAAAAAGTCCTTATTGTTCGAGCTTGCATAGCGCGATATCGACAATAATCCAATGCCGATCCAACCAGTATACAATGAATGATCTAATTTTTTTATAAAATTTTCATCTAGCGAAAAAGTAATATTATATACAGAATCTAGATTGTTTTTGAATTGCTCTCTTAACAAATATAGAAAATCATCTATTTTTTCTTCGAAATCATATGAGCTTTCCTCTGTAAAAGTAGTTTCTATTTCTTTTAAAGAAGTTATATTAAGTTCAGTAAATTCTGTTTGAAATGAGCTATTTATTAATTTTTTTTGAAAAATAAGATCTTGTTTAGTCAATTTATCAAAATTCATTTCAAATTGTTCAAAAGGTGTATCAGAAAATTCATAAATAAGTTCATTATTTTTTTCATTCATAATTTTTTTACTAGTCGCTAAGATTTTCCAATGTGGAATATCACCATTCAAAAGACTCTCATAATCCCCATCATTTACCGTATGATATGTCTGTGAATTATGGATATTTAATAGAAAATTTTCTCTTCCATTTGCTTCTGACAAAAGCTTAGGGTGATAGCTAAGAGATAAAAAACTTGAATAGTAACTTGTATTGTTAAATAAAATCCGTACAAAAGAGTTATCATTAATACATTGTTTAGTCAATCGTATCAACTCCTCTTTATTAGATAAACAAAACTTATATCCTTTTTCAAACCCAAATAAAATTTCTCCTATAAAATCTTTAGCAATATATATTTTATCTTTATAATGTGGTAAATTTACTATTTCTTGCTCTTCCCGTTTTAACCTATATTCCATAAAACCATTGTCTAAAAATTGATAAGTTTCATTTGTTGAATATTTTCTATCAAACTTCTTATTTAACGCAGTCAGTTTATTTACTTCAAAAGTTTGAGATAATGGAGGAATCATCTGTGTATCTAAAACAGTATCCGATAAACCTTCGGTAGAAAGTTTTGCAAAAATGCATTCTGCATCAATAATAACTGGATCATTCCCGTAAGCAATCAGATTTTCATAATGGATATCTTGACCATTTAAAACATACATGAAAGCAAGCAAGACTCCAGCTTTTTCATAAAATTCTTTTGAATTTAAAGGATCATCTAATTCTTTAGAATGAACATATTCCATCCAATAGTATCCATTTCTTTCAATTATATTTACTGTTTTCAGTTTTTCATCATGATTTAAGTTATATACATAAATAAAATTATTTAACACCAAATCTGAAAAACATTCTCTTGGTTTATACACCACTTTTCCATCATCAAATTCAATAATACAAACCATTTGCCCTCCATTATGGGAATCACCTTGACCAAAAAAAAGATTCTTAATCTTATCTGTATTTATGATATTAAATAAACTGAACTCTTTTTTATCTTCGTATATTCTTTTTACAATCGTATTAAGATTATTAACAGACTGCTTATATAGGCGACCTAATATCCTTAAAAGACCAGGATATTTATCAAAAAAAATCAAAAATTCGTTTTCATTATTCTTATAAAAAAATTATAATCACGCATATTTTCAAGATTCAATTCTTTATTACTTGTTTTAATAAGATTAAAATCAAAAATCATCGTTCTAATAGAAATTTCTCTTACTTTATCTTTCAAAAATTTTTTTATACTACTAATACTTTGCTCTGAGTATAGGTTTAAATCTAATCTCAATGAATTTAAACACAATTCAGAAAAAATTTCACATAAAAAAAAATCTTCTAAAGAACTTGTTTGATTTTTATAATGATGCCATTCAACTAAAAGTTGATTCAAAAAAAAACTTTCACAATTACTACTGATTTGATTATGTTTTCTATTTCCCATAAATGACCAAGTCCTTTCATACTATATTAATTATATCTTTGTTCACATTGAGAAAATGATACTTTTTAGCACAAATTATAAAATAATCAAAGAAACATTTCTATCTATTCAGTTGAATGATACTTACTTTATTTTGTTTTAGAAATATAAAAACTGGAAGATATGTCTTCCAGTTTTTATATTTTATAACTAAGTACAACAACATGAACCTACATCCATCGTAAGACACGGTCCGCCTAATTTAGTTGCGCATGGTGTAATGTCAATAGAAACTACACATGAGAAACCCACAGACAGAAAAGAACGTGAAGAATATTTATTCAACCCTTCTAGTTCTTTATCTAAATTTCCAGATAAATTATACAAATCTTCCAAATCATTTCACCGCCTTTCCCATTTGATATATATAATGTAACTTATGAACATTATATAATAATGTTTTTTAATTAAATATATAATTAAATTATTTTTTGCTTAATGAGGTAAACATATAACAATTTAATAATGATTAAAATTAATTTTACTTAGACATTTCTATTTTTTTCACAGTGACATCTGTAAATTTTAACATTTGAAATCTATTTGCATTGAATTGCAAACCAATTCGAGAAAATCTAATATCCCCTGAATTTACTATTGTAGAATACTTTTGCCATTTATCATTACGTTGAACAAAGACTCGCTCTGTATTTGCTGCTCCTCCTTCGGAAGTCCATTTATTAAGCTGTAATGAACCATTACCATAAACTGCCGTACTACTTCCATAGCCAGAATATGAAACTTCATATACTGAATTTGGATCAATGTTAATC
Organism: Candidatus Enterococcus ikei; assembly: GCF_017316105.1. Classification (NCBI taxonomy): domain Bacteria; kingdom Bacillati; phylum Bacillota; class Bacilli; order Lactobacillales; family Enterococcaceae; genus Enterococcus; species Candidatus Enterococcus ikei. The sequence goes on along the minus strand of NZ_JAFLWD010000008.1, from coordinate 50,299 downwards.
GTTTGGTCTACTGTGACATACCCTGAACCTACTAGTGAAACATAATTTCCATGTTCGTTAGTTTTAAGGGAAGCGTCTTTTCCACCTATACTCCAATTCTCGAATCCTTTTGAAAAATCTCCATTTTTAATTAAGTTTACATTTTCAGTTAGGTTGTTTTGCGTTTTTAATACTGAAAGGTCTTCAATATTATCTTGTGCATTAGCTTGTTCTACACCCATATAAATTGAAGCTGACATTACCATAGCAAGAGCTGCACCCCAAATAATTTTCTTTTTGTTCATAATTTCATTCCTCCAAATTTCAATATATTTTTATTGCATGATCAGTATATCACAATGTTTTCAACTAAAATTTAATTATTAATGTTTTTTAATTTTATACATACAATTAAAAAACATTAATTTCGAATTATTTCTCATATATTATATGAACAACATTTTTCAACACTAATATGAATTTTTTTTTACAAATAGAAAACAAACATTACTTATTATATATATTAATTAAAATGATTATGTCTTTAATACATGAGCTATCACCACAGAAAAATAAAATACCAAGACGTTTGTTTTAACTATTTTTGTTATTTTATCTCATTTTAATACTCGATAATAACAGGCATAAACCTACAACAGCAAAAAGAACTATAACAAATAATGCTTTAGTAATGAAACCTAAAACCTTGTAACTCTTAATCATTTTTCCAACTTCTAGTAACTGTATTTTGATACAACTCAATTAAACTATAAAATAAAATACATGTGAAAAGAGATTAAATTAGCACTTTTGTATCCATATACGTTTTTAAAAAGGCCAATTTATACGTATAAAAAGATTAGAGAAAGAGGTAATCCAGATTAAGACAAGAAGATCATTTGATGAATCATTCAAAAATTTCTGCTGTTAAGTTTATTGTACAGGGAGATTTTCTGTAAAAGAAATTATTACAGAACTGTGCGTTCATACGGATAGTCTTTATTATTTGGTTCAGGAAAAGAAATTGCTCTTTTTAATGCCCAATATAAAATTAAGAAACTAGAACTTTAGTTGCTAAAAAGGTTCCGAGTATTCTTGTAACAAAACAAGAAATCAGATTCCAATCTTTAAAGGAACATCAACAGAAAGTAACGATGGTACCCTGCCGAACATTGAATTGTCTCGAAAGCTGGATTTTATGAGTATCTGATACGTAAACCATCAAAAAAACAGCTATGTAAATTGCAAACGAGTCAAGAAACTTTTCCATCAAATGGTTTTATATCCGAAAAGAAGCTGTTATAAATATAAAAGATACAATAGCCACTATGCTCAATCAGGTGGCTACAAAATTCAAGATAGACTCGCCGCTTACACTGACATAAAAACAATGATGAATGGTATCAAAGGAAAAACAAGAAGAAGCCTTCATTTTGTTAGCTGATTACGTATATTATAGTAATCGCATTCAATTTAAAAAAATAGACAGTAGAAAAACTGTACAAACCTCTGTACATCAACGTTTTCACTGTCTGTCTCCATAACTTTTATGGAGACGGAATGAGTATTGACTGTCTAGTAAGATTTATAAGTCTATATAGGCTTAATTGACCTAATTTCAATAGATTTTACTCTTCATTTAAACTTATTTAAAAACAAATCATACTCGAAGGATTTTGGTCAAAATTTGGTCAATAAAAAAGAACACCTTCAAAACGTTGGTAAAACAACATTTCAAAGGTGTTCACTCATATGGAGACGGCGGGAATAGAGTTTCTTTGAAACATATCGTTCATTAGCGTTTCCTCTTAGCTTAGGATAATAACTACACAATTTAAAAGTCCAAGTACACTACTGTACACAATAGGTAGATATATCGTGGTCAATTACAGGGGCACTTAAAACGAAATTATCTCGGGCAAGCAACAATTATTCCTTTAAATTTTAATCATTTATCCTTTTGACTGTAACCAAGTTATGATAGTAAGAAATTTTTCGAAATATAATTTCATTGAAAAATAGTTATTTTCGATGTCGTCGTTCTCATAATCCATTTCTAAAATCTTTTTACAGCATTCAATTAAGTTCAATGAACTGCTATATTTTAAATTACTAAATCTAATAATTTCAAATGAAACGATAATTTTTTCTCTATATTCATAAAAATCATTGTAACCAATGTAGAAGTTTTTTGTAGTCTTGTACTATATTGAGATTCATACACGTAAAGATTATCTTCAAACTCACTCATAATTTCCTTTTCAACAAACAACTCTTATAAATTATTTTTAAATATCAATTTATTAGGACCGTTTTTTGAATTCAATGTAACAATTTACAATATATAACCACTTCTTATTCAGTCGCCGTGCTAAATAAAGCAGCTGCAAGACGAAAAAGAATACTACCAATTTTTAGCAAAAGTGGGGGGGGAACGTATCTCTTAATCAACTCGCTTCTCAAAATCGACTATCCAGTTTTTCTCATTACTAACTATCCATAACCCATTATTTGCTTGTTTTTCTGTCATTCCTGTTAAACGTTCCATGCCTTCACGAATAATTATAAATATACCTCTCTTCGCTTTACCACCGTCTAAGTAAAATGTTGATCCATCCAAAATTTTTATATTCTGGCACACATTTCTATACATCTTTACTTTATTTGCATAAATTTAGTCTTTAAGTAAATAGTCTATATATTTTTTAAAAAGATTCTGTTTTTTTCCATTCAGCATCATACCAGTAGCATGTATCTACTAATTCATTATTAATAATACCTTCCGAAATACACCCATGACAATTGGCTGATAGCAGACAATCTTTACAATTCTCTTTGCTTGGCATGACTATCTCTTTAAATTTGTTACTATATTTTTCCGAATAAGCTCCAATTGTTCCTTTTTTTAAGTTGTAAATTGGATAATCTATCATTAAACAAGGATGGATAAATCCATCTGGGTCAATTCTTATTAATTTAAACCCTGCACCACAGTGATGTTGTGAATGAAAATTATGATCCTCCTCTAATTGAACGATAAACGAATCGTCCGATATAATTTTTCCGAGTTCCTCTATCCATTCATCAACGATTAATTTTTTTCTAATATCAGCATTTATTCCATTTTCTTTACTTCTTCCTGCATCAATCAAGACAGCTAATCTGTGTCGTTTAACACCTTTCTCCTTTAATATATGAGATAATTCAAATACTTCGTCCTTATTCTGATCAATAAGAGTCGTAACCACATCAATATTATATTCTAGCTCTGTTAATTTAGAGATAAACTTCATCGAGCGAGAATAAGCATCTTTTCTTCCACGTATTGAATTATGTCCTTCTGTCAACCCATCTATACTTACTTGCACTCCAGCTATAAATTTTTGATTTTTCTTAAAAAATTCAAAAATTTTATCACTTTGATAGAAGCCACTTGTTAAAATAGTTATTACAATACCATTTTTTATGAATTCTTCTACTATTTCGTTAAAATTAGGATGGTATAATGGATCTCCTCCCGTCAACTGAACATACAATATACCATTGTCTTTCATCTCAATAGCAATTTTTTTTATTAAATCTAATTCTATAAATTCTTTCCTCTTCATAGAACATTCTCTATAACAATGTTTACAAAAAAGAGGACATTTATATGTAAGCTCAACAGTTAATATTGTCGGTATCCAATAATCTTGTGACCCCAGAATATCAATTTTTGCTCTAGATGCATGACCTTGTAATTCAACATCATTATTAAGAGTAGAAGTATAGATAAATTCTTTTACTATACTCAAGACTTTTCCATAATTTTCATTATATTTTACAGATAATATTCCTGCAATCTCCTCAATCGAGTTACTTCCATCTGAAAGACTAAATATTTCTGATGCGGTTTCATTTATTTGTTTTAAGAAATTTATATTTTCATCCAGACTTCTTATCAACGCTGATGATTCAGGATACTTAATTATTTTTCTTGGTTTTTTTAATAATGGATACATTTTTTCCTCCTCTTTTCCCACTCAACTATATAAAAAAGACCAGATAAACTCTGGCCTTCTTTACATTTTATAGAGCTACCATAGCCGCTCCACAAGTAGGTAATAATGGTACCCACGCTGCAAAACCGCCATTAAAGAAACAAGTTGCTACATTTTGATCCAAATATTGTGGTTTTTCCATGTTATTTTCCTCCTTTTATTTTTTTATAAAAAACATAGAACTAACAAGTATTTTTTTCAAAACCAATGTTAGTAAAATGTTTAATAGTAACAATGATAACAAGAATGTGATAACAAGTATTAGATTATTCCAAACAAGACTATAGGCTATCATTACTATTGATCCTACTATTAACGCTAAAAACATAGATATAAATTCACTTGTTTTTTTATCATCTACTACAACGGAAATCAATAAAACTACACTACCCATGATATATGTTATTAGGGGTAAGATGATGAACACTTTGGGATTAAATAGGTACAGCATCTGACTTTCGGAATTATACATTAGTATATACATTAACAATGTTTGAAAAATTTGAAATAACGTACCTACTACTACACATAAAAATATTTTTCCTATAATTACATTAAAGAAGTTGAATTTAGATAATAAGAGCATCTGTAATGTCGACTCTTCTTTTTCTCTAACAATAGAATCTCTAATCAAAATTGTTGAAAAAAATGAACTGAATAAAAAACTACATAAAATATTAATAGCTGGAGACATCACTCCTCCTTTTCCATCTTGAATAGCTATGAAACCTGATGAAATGAACGGTAATAGCATCATTAATAAAAATTTAATTGATGTATGTAGCAATTCAGTGACTTCTTTTTTGAAAATTATATAACTTTCACTCAACATTTTTTTCAGAATTAACACCTACTTTATCAAAGTATACAGTCTCTAAAACTGTTTCAGCTGTAGTATTTTTGTAAACTATTTTTCCTCTATTTAAAATCAATACATTTGTCGATATATCATTTATAAAATCAATATTATGACTGTTGATAATAATAGTTTTTCCCTTATCCATTAGCTCCACTAAGTAATCTTTTAAAATAATCAACATCTCTGGATCTAAACCATTAGTGGGTTCATCTAAATAAATAAACTCTTTCCCTGAAATTATGATTAATCCAATTGCTAATCTTTTTTTCTGTCCTTGAGACAACCTACTTGCTAATTTATTTTTAATGTCCCATAGTCCTAATTTTTGTAGTGTATCGTCTAAAAGAACTAATGTTTTAGATTTACTCAATGATAATTTAAATTCAAAATTTTGTAAAACAGTTAAGTGATTATAGTATCCCCCAAACTCTGGCAAATAATCATAATCATCACTATTATTTATAATACGTCCTTCTCTAGGTGATAATAATTTCATTATTAAATAGCTTAATGTAGTTTTGCCTGCACCATTATGACCTAAAACTCCCCAACACTCTCCTTGATTAATTTTTAAATTAATTTCAGATAACACTTTTTCTTTTCGTTTATATCCAAAACTAACATTTATTAACTCTATCATTCAATAGTATCTCCTCATCACAATATTATTTTATTATTCTATCTAACACATTAATAATATCTAATCCTTCATTAATAATGCATATTTCATTGTTAACTGTACAACAGATACTTTTTATAATTTGATTTGGATTATTTACAGGTTTTTCATTTAAATTAAAAAATAACAGCTCGTTCCCATCAACTGTAGGCTCATTAATCATCCCTAAATTGTCACAATTGTTATTTACAACTATTTCTCTTTGAATATTCATATGAGCATCATGAGACAATAGTGTTTTAAACAACAACTGATTATTTAAATAATAGCATTCTGTGAAATCTTTTCTCTTTACACTTAAATGAAAGTTTTTCTTTTTCATAAATCGATAAAGGTCTGAATATTCTTTATATTCACTTAATAACAACGATAGTGAATAAATAATTTAAGTATAAGCAATTTCTGATATATTTAAATATTCATCAATTACATTACTACTTATTTTTTTTATCTTATTATCACTATTAATATTTTTCAAACATTTTTCAAAATTATGCTTAATAGGAAATAATGAAGTAATCGAAATGTTGAAATCTAAAACATCAGCATAGTATTTACAAGTGTTGACTGCAATATCTTTAACTTTATCTTTGGTAATAATGCAAACTTTAAAATAATCTGGCTTTTCTGTATTCTTTTGTATTAATGATTCTTTTAAAGAACTATCTAACAAAAAATTTATGTCTTCTTTTTTAGAAAAAAAATGATACACATCCAATAAATAATCTGTCTTCATTCCTTCTATAAATGGAATACTTACTGACATTCTTTCTTCTTTTTTATTATATCCAAACATAGATAAAACTTTTGATTTAACTTGATTATTCAATATTTTCTCTGTGATACATATTGCAACAATATTTTTTTTGAAAAATTTGGATTTATTATCAATGATTTCTTTCACTTAAATTCCTCCACTTTTTTTTATATAAATTGTAGGGGATCCCACACCAACATCTAACATCTGATTATTCTTAACACAATAAGCATGGACTATTTTCAAATCATTCCCAATAAAAACAATACGTTCTAAGCTTTCTTGAGAATTTCCGGATAATAGTAAATTTTCCATTCTATATGTTGGAATTCCGTCTTCATAAAGAATTCCCCTAACAAATAATTGATAGTGACCTGTCCGAAAATCAACACCTCCACCAAAAATTTGAGAAATTTCTACATAGTTCTTATATTTTTCATGACAGTTATAATCAAAATTTTTACAGTTCTCAACATAGGTGACCCTCATTCTAGGAATAGTTTTTTTTAATATACTATCTGTTCTAAAAAAACCATCATTTGAATCAATCAAACTAATAATTTTTCCATTTTTTATCAGTTCAGTCCTTTTTATTTCAACATTATTATCGTCGTATTTGTTTAACCCTACAATATGTTCATTTCCTTTTATATCATCAGTAACAGATAAAAATTCACAATTTACCGAATCATTTACTGTTAAAATAGATATATTGTCAGACTCCAGTAGATGTCCTACTGTTTCATGTATAAAATATCCGCCAATTGCTGGAGGAAATAAAATATCATGTTCGTGTATATCAATTTTTTTTGAGGTAAATTTAATGTTTTTTTGAAATTCTGTAATTTAGAATACATAATTTTTTTAAATTTATCTCGCTCAAATAAAATTTTATAATCGTAATCTTCATATGAAGGAATATCATCCTTAATAAATATCAACCTGAAATAAGAAACTTCTCGAATTTCTACATGTTCGCCTACAACAATATTCTCTTTTTTTTTAAAGATAAACAATTGAATCTCTTCTTCCACTTGTCTGATAACATCCATTAAATCATCTAACGCTAAAAATAATTTCCTTATTTCTAACGATACAAAATTTTCTTGTAACAGATTATCATGTAACGGCTTATTGGAAGAATAAAAGGGGATTATTTCTTTTTTAATTTCTTGTTTATCCATAATGATAATTACTTTATGACTACACTGTAGCAATAGTTCGTTAAACATACATCCCTCCAAAATTAAAATAGATCATAGCAAGTTAAAACCTCATGCGAATATATTCACATGAATGCCTAAACACGGTAAATATGATAGTCAACCTAAAAAACACAAAATGTTCATTAATTCTTTTTTTAAATTATATATCTTAAACAAATGAAAAGCAATGTTTTTTTTACTTCAGTTAATCTTTTTCAAACCTATTACCGATATCCTCATGTTATTCAAAAAACTAAAGATGAAGCAGTTAAAAATTTTTCAGCTCTAGTAAATTTATAATTAATCGTGGTCAGTCTCTTGGTCAATCAAAAAAACAGGTGCTAAAAACGTCTTATGATCCTCTACAGATCAACGTTTCTAGCACCTATCTTTAAAAATCGAGTGGAGACGGCGGGAGTCGAACCCGCGTCCAAACACATTGTCACTTAAACTTCTACGCTCATAGTCATACTATTTTAAGGCTTCGCTGAAGTTCATGCCGCATAACAGGCCCAAACTCTCGCTAGTCTGATGATCTCTTCTAAATTTTACAGACGGAAAAATTTAGCGTATCCCACTTAATTTGAGACCCTTACCCGAGCACATGGGCGATGCCGGGAGGATCTTCACCTGCTGTTTTTACGCAGCTAGAGCGAAAGTATTGTTTTCGTTTTTAGCAGTTATATTTAACTGTAACGTTTTTACGTAGACGTAACCTACGAAACGCGATTCAAGCTCAACTATGCCTGTCGAATCCGTAACGTCCCCGTTAAGATTAAATAGCATAATATACGCTTTTGTTAGTATAACATATTTTTCTTGAGTTTTAAAGGATCAAGAGCTAAAATCTTACCCTTTAACCTGAACAGAATAACAAAAAAACAGTACTTATATCAATAGTCTTGGCTTTTAAAAAATCAATGTCCTGTTCCAAACGTGTTTACTAAAATTGTGCCAATCACAATGAATCCGATGCCAATTACTGTTGGCGTATTGATTTGTTCTTTCCAATAAACTACTGAAAAAACTGTGATTAATATAATTCCAACCGCGCCCCATAATGCATAGGCAACATTTAATGGCATATATTTTATAGCTTTCGATAAACTGTAAAAACAAACGATATAAGCAATCAAACATTCTACTGAGGGTAATAATTTACTAAATCCATCGGTGGCTTTTAATAAGTTTGTTGCTATGACTTCACTTATTATCGCTACAAAAAGATACAAATATCCAATCACACTCTTCCCTCCTCTGGCAATTCCTAAATCATTATATCAAAAATTCAAAAAAATTAAACAATGATTTTATTCTGCTTATATAAAAAATTCGATATACATAAAAAATCATCAATAGATTTAGCAATTCAAAATCCATTAATGATCTCTTACTTATGCTATTTTCTTATTACTAAATCAAGCTTCAGCATCATAATTAAGCATCCAATTAATACCAAATTTGTCAATAACCATCCCATATTTTTTAGACCAAAATGTTTTTCCTAGAGGCATTGTAACCTTACCACCTTCAGCTAAACGTGCAAAAAATCGATCGATTTTAGCTTCGTCACCTGTACTAATCACCAAAGAAATATTATTTCCCTCAGTAAGTGTCAAACCCATGCCATCCGGCACATCAGAAAACATGACTGGCACACCTTCAATTGTCATCGAAGCATTGATGATCAAATCTTTCCAGGCTTCTGGTGTTGGATGTTCAGGATCTTCTGGTGCATCAGCAAATGTCATTATTCCTTCGCTTTTCACATCAAAGACAGTTTCATAAAACGCAATTGCATCAGCTGATTGGTTCTTAAAATTCAAATATACTTCTAACATGATAGTCATCCTCTCTACCTATTTTTTATGATTATCTCACGTAAAAATAGATTAAGCGAAAGGGACGCTCATCTGTCAAGAAAAATCGGTTCCTTGCAGAAGTGCAGCAACAAATTCTTCTAAATATTCTTGGTCTACTTTATCATACCCATACGTTATTGAGCTATCAATATCCAAAACACCCAACAAAACTCCATCTTTGACCAGTGGTACAACAATTTCAGACCGAGCAGCTGAATCACACGAAATATAGTTTTTATGATTTTTGACATCCTCAACGACTAAGGTTTCACGTTTTTCAGCAGATTCTCCGCAAACGCCTTTTCCCATTTTGATCCTTGTACAAGAAACTTTTCCCTGGAAAGGTCCCAAGACTAACTCGTCTCCGTCAAATAAATAATATCCTGCAAAAACAGTATTAGGGAGCGCATCTGCTAATAATGCTGAAGAATTGGCCAAGTTAGCAATTTTATCCTGTTCAATTTCAATGATTGCGGCTTGCTGTTGTACTAATAATTGGTAAGCGGCGATCTTTTCTGCTTTTGTTTTCCACATTTTTAATCCACTCTCTTTTCTATAGGCGAAATAGTATGTTTGTTTATTATTTTCTCATTATAGCATACACTTCTATTTTATAAGTTTCAGGATCTATTTTTACTGATCATTCTAATAAAAAAACATCTCAACACAAGCTCTCGTTGAAATGTCTTTTTATTAGGAAAACAATTGCTCTTGATCAATTTGCTCCCAAGTATAACAGTCTTTGCCAAAGTGACCTTGACTTGCTGTTTTATAATATACTGGACGATCCAACTTTAAATGCTGAATAATACCCGATGGGCTTAAATCAACAGTATTCACGATCATCGAACGGATACTTTCTTGGGTAATTTTTCCAGTATTAAAGGTTTCTATATTTATAGATAACGGTTGGGTTAAACCAATTCCATAAGATAAACTGACTTCACATCGATCTGCATAGCCCGCTGCTACAATATTCTTAGCTAAATAACGAGCCATATAAGTAACTGATCGATCAACTTTTGTTGGATCCTTTCCAGAAAAAGCACCTCCGCCATGTTTAGCAAAACCTCCGTAGGTATCGATAATAATTTTTCTACCAGTCAAGCCAGTATCCCCTTTAGGTCCACCGATTATAAATCGGCCAGAAGGATTGATATAAAATTCTGTCTTATCTGTCAGCCACTTTGAAGGAATCACTTGTCTAATCACTAGATGTTCTATCTCTTGTCTGATAGTCTTATTCGTTACATAAGGACTGTGTTGTGCACTGATGACAACAGCCGTGACGGTTTCTGGTTGACCATCTCGATAACGCATTGTCACTTGTGCTTTTCCATCTGGTCGTAAATAAGAACAAATTCCTTTATCTCTTAATTCTGTTAATCTTTCCACTAAACGATTCGCTAAAACAAAAGGTAAAGGTAAAAATGTATCCGTTTCTGACGTCGCATATCCAAACATCATTCCTTGATCTCCAGCGCCTAACTCATCTTTTGAAACTGCCTGTTTAATATCTGGAGATTGATTTCTGATTAAATTGATAACTTGTCCTGTATAGCAGTCAAAGCCACTCTCAACGGAAACATAACCAATTTTTTCGAGAATCTTTCGAGCAATTTCTTCTTCATTTATCGAAACTTGACTTGTGATTTCACCGGCCAAAACAAGAGTGTTTTCTGTAATCAATACCTCACATGCTACATGACTTTTACAATCCTGCGACAAATAGGCATCTAAAATACCGTCACTAATTTGATCACACACTTTATCTGGATGACCAATCGTTACCGCTTCAGACGTATAATATTGTTCTGACATCACCATCACCATTTCCTATTTGATAGCTTCTCGCTTACGATATTCATGAGGAGTCATCTTCATATGTTTCGTAAAAACTCTCGTAAAATACGAAGAATCTGCAAAGCCGACTTCTGTTGCAATTCGATATAATGGTAAATCTGTCTCGTGCAAAAGACGACAAGATTCTTCAATTTTTAATAAGTTAACATAATCATTTACACTGATTCCTAGCTCTTTTCGAAATAATCGCCCAAAATATTGCGGATTCAAATAAACATGATTGGCAATATCATCAATCGTTGTTTTTTGTTTGAAATTTTTCTTGATAAATTGGATTGCTTTATTGATTCCTTCACTAAATTGCTTGTTGTAACTTTCTGAAAGAGTATATTTTTTCTTTCGTGTCATAAATTTGTCCAAATGTTGCATTATTTGTTTTTTGGTATAAGGTTTCAACAAGTACCCGCGAATATTATAAGTCAATCCCTGACTTAACAAGTCAAAATTTGAATAAATAGACGTCCAAATTGTGTAAATCGTTGGTTTTATCTGCAGCATTTCTTTTTGTAATTCCAATCCATTAACACCTGCTACTTCAATATCCATCACAACTAATTCTGGTTGAAACACTCTAGCTTTCTTTAATGCTTCCGTTCCATTTTGTACCTCGACTACATTTAGATTCTCACGTTGATAATTTTCTTTTATAATTTCTTTTATAAATTTTCGTTCTAATTCATCTTCTTCCACAATCATTATATTTTTCATGTACGTCATCCTCTGGTTATACTGTTAATCCTTTTGATGCTGGAATCATAACCTCTACAGCTAATTCATTTAACGTTTCTACTAGTTGAACACGGGCTTGATCCCCTAACAATTCAATCAATCTTTCATTACTTTTGGCGATCACTTGCTGAAATTCATCTTCTATAACACACGCTCGTTTTCTTTTCGAGACAATTTTCTCTTGAATAGTAATCACAATAGTTCTGTTTATTTCAGCAACTGTAAATAACAAAAAACAATCATCCCCGTATTTCGGCAATCTAGTTTCTAATAATTTTTCTACAATTGGAATCAGAGTCATCACAGGTATACGGTAATCTACCAACTCGGAGGAAAGATTCACTTGATACGATAAACGATTAGCAAATTTAGTTGTGCTGATTTCCAAGTAATTACTTAAATAACTAAATGCTTCTTTTAAAGAAATACAGTGATTTTGCGATTGATAATTATAACGAATCACACTAGATAATTTATAAACGGCTTCTTCCAGTTCAGGATTTTCATTAAAATGGGCTAACCTTGCTAATGTAGTGAGTGAATTAAATACAAAATAAGGTGTCAGCCCTTTGATATTGTCCTGATTTTCTATATGCTCAATTTTTTGTGATAAAATTTTTAAATTATTTTCCGTCTTCTGCTTCTCTTTTTTTAATTTTTCCATTGTCAAAGTTTGAGATAAAAAAGCGGCAAACACTGAAGCAAAATTCTCTACTTTTTCTAAATCATCCTCTTCAAAAAGATGTAAGACATTGATTCTTTCATTTGCACCAGCTTTATCGATATCAGATACAATCAATAAATTGATATCTGTCTCATCTTTAAAGAACGGGCCGAAAATCAACAGACCACGCTCGTTTCCGCAGTATTGAAACGGATAAACAAACTTACTTAATCCATAGCTACAACGATGGCAATATGGGGTGATTTTCTTTTTCCTAAAAATACCACTGCTGGAAGGACAAGAAGAACAATCCGTTGATCGTTTACAAAAGCTTTGATTGGCTTCATCGACCGTTGAATTTCCTTTATCGAAAGATTGAAAATGCGTACGCACCTTAAATGGAAACCTTTTCAACAATTCCTGAGACTGTTCAACAGTTTGCTGAGAAAGCTCTGATCTGGTGTAGACAGTTAAATAAACATTTTCCACACAACTTGCTCCTTTTTAATACATTTATGTCATACTCAGAGTATAACATAAATAACATTTTCTGCAATTTAAGCTTTTAATGCCGCCATCGTTAAATAATTATATGGTGTATTAAAATGGGGTAAAAAGAATATATCCAACAACTTCAATTTATCGATAGATAACTGTTCCTGAATTGCCAAAGAAAAAACATGAGTCATTGCTGAAACATCCAATCTTGAAGCAAGCTGAGCACCTAGAATTCTACGCGTTTTTTTATCGTAAACAATGCGTAATGTCACTGGTTCATTTTCAGATTTCATAAATAAAGGTTTTTGATAATCTTGGTGTTCAACGTAGGCTGCGTCTGGATTTTGCTGTCTTGCATTTTTATATGTCCAGCCCGTTGAAAATAAATTTAAGCCAAAAATTGAAATACCATTTGAGCCTTGGACTCCTGCAGTTTCTATTGGAATACCACACGCATTAGAACCCGCAACCACACCACTACGAACGGCATTTGTTGCCAAAGCGATATAATCTGTTTCGCCTGTGGTATTATTTAAAATAGTGCTACAATCACCAATTGCATATACATGTTTCTGACTGGTTTGTTGGCATCTATCTACAAGATATGCACCGTTTTTAAATAACGCTAACTGTTCTTTTCCAAGTAAGTTGTTTGGTTTGAACCCCACTGCTAAAAAAACGAAGTCTATCGCATACTCACCTTTATCAGTCACTAATTTTTCAACATGACCTGACTCGTTGCTTTTAAACTCACTAATTTTTTCATTAAATTGTCCTTTAACTCCTCTTTCTTCCATATTTTTAGCCATCATATCAGAAAATTCTTTGTCATAATAGCCACTTAGACATGTCGAAGCGGCATCGAAAAGTCGAACATTTTTTCCTCGACGTTTACAAGCTTCTGCCATCTCTACTCCAATATAGCCAGCACCAACTACAGCAATATTTTTGATAGATTCATCTTCTAGAATTTGATTGGCATACACTGCTTCATCGAATGACTTGATAAACTGAATATTTTTGCTTTTTATTCCTGGTAACGATGGTAAAATCGGAATTGAACCTGTCGCTAAAATCAGTTCATCATATGATTCTTGCCATCTTTTGTGCACATTTGATACAAAAACTAATTTTTGTTCAAAATCGATTTTTTCTACCACAGTCTCTAGATTAACTTCAATTCCTTTTTGTTGTAACCCTTCTTTTGATGTATAGAACAGTGATTCTGGCTCATCGATTTGTTCCCCCAACCATAAAGCACTGCCACAACCTAAATAACTGATTCGATTAGATTTTTCAAAGATAGTTACTTTGTTGTCTGAATGATCAACAATTGTATTTGCCGCAGCAATACCTCCGTGATTTCCACCTACAATCACAATTTTTTTCATGAGGTTTTCCCCACTCCTTTTAGTTTGAATAATTGATTTTTATCTGATTGTTCGTTATATGATCTTTAGCTAGCTCTGTTAATTTAGCATTTTTTGCTAGCGTGACTTGTTTCTTGTTCACAACATCTTCATAAGTAATAAATCCCGATAATACATGCTCCTCCAAATGATCAAGCATTTGACCATTTTGGGGTTTCACTTGGACAGATTCTTTGGAGACAGTTACACCTATTGCCGTTTCAATGGTTGATTTTAGTTGAATACTTTCAATAAATTCGACACCTAATCTTTCAAGGATTTCTTGATAGTATGCAAACATTTTTAAGTAATTATTCTTATTCACGGTCTTTTTCTCTTTAGATAAAAATTCAGGAATCAGTGTCCATATATTTTTTTCCATAATTAACGCTTGTTGCAAGGCATATAACCCATCAGTATCAGCTATACATAACGCACCTTTAGTTAAAAATTCTGTTGTCATATCAGGAATAAGGACAAAATCACAATTACTTATACTTTGTTCAATCTGTCTGAAACCACAGATTTGCTTGCCAAGTTTAGCAATCAAATTAGGCTGCTGTGCTTCTTCAATATATTCTGCTGATAGACAATAAAATAATTCAAGCGATAAATCTGCTAAATAATCATAACAAAACTCTTGGTAGTTACTTGCTCCAGTCAAAATCACTAAAGCTTTACTACTCGGTTTCGGTGTTTTTTGTAATAATCTTATCAGTTCTTTGATCAACTTCTCATCCATGCTGTTCACCTATTTTCACTTTTTCGGCATGATAGTAATCATTTGATTGTTACTGATTCCTAGCGCATTGGCCTCATCCATATCCAGATGGCATTCTAATAGAAATTGATCAGATACACGAATCACGACCTCATCTAATGTTCCACCGCGTTCACCTTCTACTCGAATTGAAACAAGTTGGCGGTCTATTACATTTAATTGTTCCGCTTCTATTGGCGTCATATGGATATGTCTCTTAGCAATAATCACTTTCTTTTCCATAATAACCGAACCAAAAGGTCCAATTACAGTCAATGTTGCTGCATTAGTTAAGTCTCCAGATTCTCTAACTGGTGGCTTAATACCTAAAGTAAAGCTATCGCTTTTTGAAATTTCAATTTGTGAAACTGGACGAACCGGTCCTAATACGCGCACTTTTTCAAATGTTCCTTTAGGTCCTGCGATTAAGACGGTTTCTTTTGCGGCATATTGACCTGGCTGTTTTAATTCTTTGATTGGTGTTAGTTTATAACCTTCCCCAAATAAGCTTTCTAAATCTTGTTGGCTCAAATGAATATGCCTATTCGATATACCGACTGGAATGGTATTTTTTATACTATCGCTAGGAATCGCGTTTTTTTCATTTAATAATCGAATCAATTGTTTTACTAATTGTTCATTTGTCATTCCATACATCCTTTCAGTCTTTTTTTAGTAACTATTTCTTTGACTGTTTGGTTTGCTTTTTAGTAGTCTTACTCTTTGCTAATTTCTTCACTGGTAATTTTTCTTTTGTTTTTTCAGAAATGATCTCACTCTCTTTTTCAGCTGGGTTTTCATTTATCTCAGTTTTATTTAGTTCATTTTGCTCTTCAATTTTTGGTGTGGCTACTGTTTCCTGAACCATTTTTCGTTTTTTCTTTGTGTTAAGAATATGATTGATTTTTAATACTTCATCCATTGAAAAAATAGAGAGTATATTTGGATACAATCTCGGAATAACGTGATAAGAAACAACTTTCCCGACTTTTTCTGCTGCAATGTGCCCTGCATCGATTGCAGCTTTTACTGCACCTACATCGCCAGCAACTATCATCGTAATCAATCCAGATCCAACACGTTTCGTTCCGACAAATGTCACATTTGCTGATTTCAACATGACATCAAGTCCTTCAACTGCTGGAGGAAATCCTTTTGTTTCAATCATTCCAATCGCTTCTTGATTCATCTTCTAACCCTCCTTTTTTAGGCTGCTCCAGCTTCTTTAACTGGCTAATTATCTTTTTTCATCTTCACTCCAATTACTTGTTGTAGAAATTGTTCTGATGGTGATGAAATGGTTGTGCAATTCACACTATATTTATGCATCTGGCTAGATTGTTTGACTGTTTCTATCGCAGTTGTTACATTTCCAACCTCTCCATTGACCAAAAAATAACCTTTCCCCGCCATTCCAATTGTTACTTTAATTTCAAGTAGTTCAACTGCCGATGCTTTTAATGCCGTATCGCATAATTTAATCAGTCCTACAGTTGAATTGACTTCTACAATACCAATTGCACTTAAGGTGCCAGCTATATGCTGTTTTCTATTTAGTCTGTAGATAATCTGTGGTGATACACGGAAAATCGCTGTAGTTTTGATAATTTCTTTCTTGTATTGTTCTTTAAAAAAATCTTCTGATTGTTTGATTTGACCAACGACTCCTGTATAAAGAATCAGATAACGGCCGGGACAAATTGCTTTTGATAGGTGAATATTTACTTCATAATTTTTAGTCAGTTCATTTAAAGCTTCCATTCCCTTTGCCATCGATTTCAGCTCGATCACACCAATAGAATCTTCTTGATTTCCCATTTGAGCCGGCCCTCCTTTTTCTCAATGCTTGACTACTCTGATTGGCAAATCAAACTGAGCCATGTATTCCCTGATATTTTCAAGCTCATCATCTGTATAAGACATATCAATATCTTGTAAAGGGTAAGCTTGACCTAATTGTTCATATTTGGCCACCCCAAGTTTGTGATAAGGTAAAATATCGATACTCTTTAAGTGACCGTTCGTGTAGATTTTTTTAATATACAAAACAGTCTCTTTTAATACTTCCAACGAATCGTTCAACCCTTTGATCAACGGCATTCTAACTGAAATCGTAGCTCCAGCTTGAAACAACTGTTCCAAATTTGTCATAATTCGTTCATTTCTTGCTCCAACTAATTCACGATGCCGTTCTGGATTAAAATGCTTCACATCAAATAAAAATAAATCAGTCACATCAACAAATTTTTTCATAGTTTCCCACTTTGTATATCCACACGTTTCAATCGCCGTATGGATCCCGTTATTCTTACATTCAGCTAAAAGTTCTACCGCAAAATCACCTTGATACGTCACTTCGCCACCGCCAAGAGTAACACCACCATTTGAACTCATGTAAAACAGAGTATCTTGTAAGATAACATCCATAACTTCTGATACAGTCATATCTTGACCCATCACCTTCAAAGCATTTTTAGGACATTTTTCTTCACAAATACGGCAACCGCTGCAAGAAATTTCACGATCAACAAAGTGTTCTTTCTGCCCATCGATCGTCGTACGCATTTTGTGGATATTTCTTGGGCAAACTTTAGCACAAATCCCACAATCATCACATAATGATTTTTGTTTCATTACTTGAAAACCAGGTTCTACACTTTCTGGATTCGAGCACCATTTACACCGTAACGGACAGCCTTTAAAGAAGACTAGCGTACGAATCCCGTCTCCATCATAAATAGAATATTTCTGGATATTAAAGATTCGGGCCGTTTTTTTTGCTGATAACATCTTCTCCACTACTTTCCATTATTTTTTCGGCAAATATTTTCTCAACATCTCTTTTCCAGCATCATTTATCTGATATGTTGTCAATAACTGATTGTGTTCATTGATACACGCATCTGCTTCATCTAATAAACCATTTTCTTTTAGTGCAAGTAAGTGATCTAAAAACGCCACTTCATTAAATTGCTTTTCAGCGCCATATTCTGGATGTAAACAAGTCATCAATTCTTGAAAATGCATTTTTTCCTGTTCTAATTCTTTAAGAACTCGAAAACGCAAAGGTAACAACGTTTCTGCCATTATGCTGCCTCCTTTTTAAAAAACGAAAGCGGATTGACTGATACCATGATTGCTCCAAAAGTAATTAACAATGCACCTACAATGACTGTCGGTGTAATCGCTGAAAAATCTTGAGAAACCACTGCTGAAAAAATAATTCCCCACATAACATAAGTACTATTTAAAGCCATTCCTTTGGCTACTCCACACATACTATTTGCGTTATACCACTGTAAAAATGAAACAGCTGCAACCAATGCGGCTAAAGCTAACACGACTAACGTTTTTGGTGATTGAAACACATGTTGGAAAATACCAAACCCATTTACTAATGGCATTACAATCAAAAAGAATGTTAAACCCGATGTAATATCACGAATCGTGATTGTTACTTTGGGATCAAGAACAGAACCGCCAAATGCTGAAAGCACACCTTCAAGTCCCCACCCTAAAGCAGCAACTGCGGCGCAAATAATACCTAAATAAAAATTCTCTACATTCCCCTCAGGTGGTGTATAAGAAATAACTACTGCACCAACTACACAAATAGCCATACCTGCCCAAACACGTTGAGTAATTTTTTCTTTTAAGAAAACAGCTGAAAGTAACGCACCAACTACTGGACATAACGCAGATATCGGCACCGCATATGTTGGGCCAGCAAAAGCAATACCCAATAGATATGCACCTTGTGCCACAGGTCCTCCCATTAAGGCTGCTAAACATGTCATTTTCCCTGGAAATAATTTTAAACTTCTAAAAATTTCTTTTAATCTACCTTGATAAGCGTTATAAATAATTAGCCAAACCGCTGCTAAAAAATCATTGAACCCCGCAAAAACCAAAGGTAGTGCATATGCATTTGGTTCATCTGAAAATAAAAATAGCGAGATTGCTAAAGCTAATAGTGCACTGTTCAAGCCAAAGAGTAAGCCAGAAGATAAACCATTTAACAGCCCTTTTCGTTCAAAACTGCTTGCTTGTTTGATTTTTGCTTGTTCAATATTGTTGACACTTAGATCGTTTACATTGTTCATTTTTTTCCTCCCTCTGTATATTGAGGTTGAGTAAAAAGTTGCTTAATCATCTTGATTACGTTGCGTGCATTAAACAACTTTTACTCACCATTACTTGATATCGAGAACGAATATACTCTCTAAAGTGAGTATTAGAAATGTTCGATCATTGTCCGACTAATAATTTCATCTTGTACTTCTTTACACAATTCAACAAAGTAAGCACTATAACCTGCCACACGAATAATCAAATCACGATATTGCTCAGGATGTTCTTGGGCTTTTAATAACAGATCATTGTCGATATAACTAAATTGCATCTGCCCATTTCCTAAAATCGATGCTGTCCGCAAGAGATTGATCAAACCATTCTCTCCTTCTGGCGTTTCTAAAATTCCTTTAAGCAATTTAAAGTTATGCACCATACCAATCGTCATACTTTCAACACCTAATTTACTAACTGATTTAATAATCGCTGTCGGACCAAATTTATCAGCGCCCTGACTTGGAGAAATCCCATCAGATAGTGGTACCCACGCATTTCTGCCGTTAGGTGTTGCAGCAGTCATTTCACCAAATGGCGTGTTGTTTGAAATCGATAATGTGCCATGACTCATTTTCGAATACAACATGTCATATTGTTGATGTTCTCTTTCAGTCCAGTTAATAATTTCAGCTGCAATTGAATCCGCATAATCATCATCATTTCCATATTTCGGAGCGTCTAAACAATCACGTTTGATTTGATCATATCCAACAAAATCAACATCTAAAGCTTCTTTGATTTGTTTTAATGTGTATTTACGATCTTCAAAGACTAATTTTTTGATAACGACCATTGAATCAACATACGTTCCTAAACCAGACCAAACTAGCCCCGGACCATTGTTGACTACTGCTCCACCATGTGTGACATCTTTTCCAGTATCCATACATCCTTCTACCATTAACGACATCAATGGTTTTGGTGCAACTTCTGAATGGACTCGTTGACTGATCACCGTTCCGATTGCTGATAAATGAACGATTCGTCTCAATTGTTCTTTAACAGCCTCATCAAATTGTTCAAATGTTGTAAACTGATCTAAATCACCTGTATCTATCCCTTGTTTTGAACCATGCCATTTCATGATCCCACGATTTAAAACAAATTCAATCGCAATTGGCCATTGTGTATAGCCTGTAGATGTCCATTGGTAGATTCTGCCAGATTTTTGCGGTTCAACACAACCCATTAAACAATAATCACGCGCATCTTCAATACCAAATCCTTTTGCCAACATCATCTTGATATGAGAATCATCAAAGTGACAAGCTGGAAATCCCATACCTGCTTTTACGACTTCAACAATTTTTTTCAAATATTTTTGCGGTGACTGATTATGAATGCGACAAGCCAATGAAGGTTGATAAACCTTTGTCATGCGGATCGCTTCCATGATGGCATATGTCAATTCATTCGTCGCATCTCCACCAGTACGTTTTACGCCACCGACTGTACAGTTGATGAACGGTTGGTAGCCAGCAAAGAACTTAGCTCCCCCTTCACTAGACAACCACATATACTCAGAACATTTGATAAAGAAACAACCTAACAATTCGATTGCTTCATGTTCAGTCATTCGTCCAGCTTCAAGATCTGCTTTATACATCGGATAGATATACTGATCTAATCGTCCTAAAGAAATACCCGTTTGATTTTCTTCAATAACAAATAATGATTCCATTGTCCAAATCGATTGCAATGCTTCTTTAAATGTTTTAGGCGGATTTGCGGGAACTTTCAACAAAACTTCAGCAGTTTCTAAAAGTTCAGATTTTCGAACTGGATCGCTTTCTCTCAAGGCTAATTCTTTCGCATGATCAGATAACCGTTTAGAATAATTTAAGATACCATCGCATGTTTCGATTTCGGCTTTGTAAAAATAAATTTTTTCAATGTCTTCTGGGTTACTCATAGATAGTTCAGCGAGTTTATTCTCTGCTTCTTCTTTGATTTTATTGATTCCTTTTTTGATCAATAAAATATCATACCCTGGGCATGTATCGCCTCCACCATTAATTTGGTGATAGGACAAATCACTGACAAAAGCTTCGCCTGAAAATTCCCAAAGTCCAGCTTCTTCATACTGTGATTGGCAGACTTCATCTAACGAACGTGTTTCCCAAAACGGAAAAATTTCTTCACGGAGAACTCTTTTCGTTTCATCCGTAATTTCAAATGGATCTTGAGGTCGTGAATCAATCGTATCAAGTTCATCTAACACCCAACGCCAAGCAATATCTGGAGCAACAGCTCCTGCACGGGGACGTCCACAAGGGTGACCCACAATCAGTTCATTCTCTTGAATGAGTAAGGGTGCTGTTTCACAAGCGTGTTTAAACGCTTTTGCCCGCAAAATGATTTTAGGCATGCCCCAATGTTTTTTTGCAATTTCAGTTACTGCTTTTGCTCGATGGGCCGTTACTGAAGGACGAATCGTTAAATAATGATCCTTCAATTTTTTCAATCTTGGACTAAATGAACTTAATTCATCGCCTTGAGTCGGTGCAGTATTGGATATAATAACAGGATCATCCTCTTTTAATTCTTGAATGATGCCTGAAAATAACTTAACTAATTCTTGTGACTCTGTACTGGATAAATTTTTAGTTGCATCCAGTAATTGTTTTTCTAAAAGATCCGTATTCATTCACTTTTCCTCCTTTAAATTAAAAGCACACTGTGATGCTAGCTTACTTAGAAACGTTCTCCTCTAAATGCTTTAGAACAAATATAAATCAGTTCTTCCTCGTTTGGCAGACGAGGTGTAGCAACAGTACAGTTGTCTTTTAATGCAAGCTGTCCAATTTCTTTTAGCTTTTCTTTTAACGCTTGTTTTTCTACGCCCATTTCAGATAATGACGTAGGTACATCCAATGCTTGATTTAATACTTTGATCGCTTGGATTAAATTTTCACAACTTTGTCTGGTCGTTCCTCCTGATATACCTAAAATTTCTGCCAAATAAGCATATCTTTCTGCAGTTTCTATTTTTATTTTATCTGTTAATCCAGCGTTGTATGCAATTACATGAGGCATCAAAACTGCATTCGTTCTGCCATGTGGAAGATGAAAAATCCCACCAATTGCATGGGCTAAACTATGATTGATACCTAAAGCTGCATTTGTAAAAGCAATTCCTGCCATACAAGAAGCATTATGCATCTTCTGTCTTGCTTCGATGTCTTCACCATTTTGATAGGCTGTCAATAAATAATCGAAGACCAATTTGATTGTTTTTTCAGCTAACGCATCTGAAAAATCAGAATGCTGTGTTGAAACGTATGCTTCTATTGCATGACATAGTGTATCTAGGCCTGTATCAGCTGTGACATTCGCTGGTACAGATCGAACAAATTGTGTATCAAGAATTGCAACATCCGGCGTCATTTTTTCATCAATGATCACTAATTTGTCGCCAGACATTTTAATCACTGAAAAGGCTGTAACTTCAGAACCTGTACCACTAGTTGAGGGGATACAAATAAATAATGGTTTAACTATTGATTGACTCATTTCGATGGAATATAGAATGCCTTTAGCTGTATCAATAACTGATCCACCACCGACTGCAATCACAACTTCTGGTTGAAATGCTGAAAAAATTTTGATGCCTTTAGTGACCATTTTTATCGTTGGATCGGGCTCTATATCAGAAAAAAGTTGAACTTGAAATCCATTTTTTTCTAGTTTTTCTTTAACGATTTGAGCATGACCAATTGTAATCATCATTTCATCACAGACTATCATTGCTCGATTTCCTTGAATTGTGTCTAAATAATCTAGAGCTTGATTGTCAAAATATATATCAGTTTTTAAATTAAAGCGTCTCATTCTTCTCCTCCTATACTCACGGCTGAATTTGTAATTGTTCTACAATTGCAACGATTGCCATATTGTCCTGAAACGTTTCACACCGTTCCGAGGTGGAGTATTCTCCTAATAAAACGATATCTTCAACACCAGCACCAACTTTATCTATAGCAACGTATAGATCTTCTTTCAATGTCATGTGCTGATCGATTTTTTGGACGATCAGTAATTTTGCCCCAGTTAATTCAGGACTTTTTTGATTTGATATGATTCGTCCTATTACTTTTCCTAGGATCATCGTTTTCACCAACTTCTATTGTTTAACACGCTCAAGTAAGACTTTCAAAATCGCTGCTATATCTTCAGTTTCCTGCAATTCTTTTGTCGATGGACAGCTAGCATTTTCTTGGTTAGCCCCAGCTCCTCTTAGGTCATCCAAGCTTCTAACACCAAATCCGACTTTACGAATATTGACTAGATTCCATGGACTTACATTATCTGATGTTGAGCCGTGTCCGATTGCACCACACCCTAATGTCAATGCTGGCGCTAGATTTGTTGTAGCACCGATTCCGCCAATTGCCGCCGGAGTGTTCACGAGTATTCGATATACAGGCTTTTTAAGGGCAAATTCTCGAATCACATCTTCATTTTTTGTATGAACTGTTAAAGTATGACCTTGACCTTCATTCGTCAAAAGTTCAATACAACGTTCACAAGCATTCTGCCAATCCTTCTCAGTATAATACGCTAAAACTGGGCATAATTTTTCCCTCGAATATGGATTTATGGAAGATATTGGTTTACCATTTTGATTTGAAACCAAAATTTTAATAGAATTATCAACTGAAAATCCTGCTTTTTCCGCCAAAAATTGTGCACTTTGTCCAACAACTGCTGCATTGATTGCACCATTTGGTTTCAACAAATAGTTTCCTAAGAGATCACTTTCTTCATTTGTCATAAAATAGGCACCTTGTTTAAGCAACTCTCGTTTTACTTCTTCAGCAATAAAATCTTCAGCAATAATTGACTGCTCTGACGCACAGATAACGCCATTATCAAAGGTTTTACTAGTAATGATATCTTCAACTGCTTGTTTGATATTAGCAGATCGTTCAATAAATGCTGGCCCGTTGCCTGGTCCTCCGCTAATGGTTGGCGTTCCAGAATTGTATGCTGCTCGAACCATTCCTTCTCCACCAGTTGCTAAAATAAGTGCGACATCTTTATGTTTCATCATTTCTTGCGTCCCCTGTAAAGTAAGCGTGTCAAGATAGCCGATCAAACCTTCTGGTGCTCCGGCTTCTATTGCAGCTGCGATAATAATATCTAATGTTTTTTTTGAACATTTCTGTGCATTAGGATGTGGGGAAAAAACAATCCCATTCCCAGATTTTAAAGCAATCAATGATTTATAGATTGCTGTAGATGTCGGATTAGTTGATGGAATCAAGGCCGTAATCACGCCTAATGGGATGCCTATGTCCATCGTTTTGTTGATTTGGTCTTCTTGAATGATTCCTAATATTTTCATATCTCGAATGTATTCAAAAACACGTTGGCTAGCAAATGTATTTTTTATGACTTTATCAGATACTTTTCCAAAGCCAGTTTCTTCATGAGCCATTTGTGCTAGCTCTACTGCATGCTCTTTAGCTTTGATTGCAACATGTTCAACAATGCTGTCGATTTTTTCAACTGAAAATTCTTTAAATTGTAACTGTGCTTTTTTTGCCCTTACTATGATATTTCTAGCTTCTTGAACAGAGCGCAAATCCTTATCTATTTCAACTAATACCATGTGTTCAGCCTCCTTCGCTTAGAATGTTGGCACTCCTTGGGATTTTGGTATTTCTCCCATTGAACGTAAAATGTTTAATCCAACTTCTCTTGCTGCAATCACAGACTGGCGAACTGCACCTGAATCACCTGTTACAGTTACTGCGATCTGATTGGCAAAGCTAGCATTTTCAACTGCTAAATATTGAACGATATCAACGCTGGCTGTTTTTAATGCAGTATCTGCCATAACTAAACCAACAGCTGCAGGACCTCCGATTACAATACCAAACGACTTGCCTTGTGTTGCTCCATAGGCTTTTTCTAAAGCTAAGCTAGCACGAGCCGTATAGTGAAATTCTACATGTCCTGACTCACTTGTATAAAAATCACCAAAATGATTTTCAGTAGATTGCAGCATGATTTCAACCGCACGACGTACATCTGATACATCATGAGCAGCAAAAATAACTGTGGCACCACGACCAGCACCGCTTTTAGTATCTCTTGCAAATTCGATTGACGCGATTTCTGTATTAGTAGCTTTAACTGCATCGTCAGCTGCCCAAATTAAAGTCGCACCACAACAACGTGAACTAACAAAACCTACGGAACGATAACTTGAATCTAAGTTGATCTCTTTTCTCAACTGAGTATCCAAATTAGCAATGACCAATCCGACTGTCCCACCGACTGTGGCACCTACATATTCAGTCACAGGTGTTACTTTTTCCATTGAATTATTCCCGCCAGTTAACACTTTTTCTAAAATTTCAGAATTCATTATTCATTCTCCTCTTCTTTGTTATTGATTGCGTTTACATTTAAGTTCGATTATTCAGCATCTATATCATGTTTGATGAGAATTTTATCAACATCTACATGAGGTCTTGGAATCACGTGTGATGAATTGATTTCGCCAACATTTCTTGCAGAAGCAACACCACTATCAACGGCTGACTTTACTGCTCCCACATCACCTCTTACCATTACTGTTACTAATCCTGAACCAACATTTTCATAACCCACCAATTGTACATTTGCGGATTTACACATTGCATCTGCTGCTTCAATAGCTGCAACCAAGCCTTTTGTTTCGATCATTCCTAACGCTTCGTGAGACATAGTATTTACCTCCAAAATAATTATTGTTTACATGTTTTAGTTTAACTTGTAAAATTCATAGATTTTTTTAAAATAAAGACCTTCTATTGTAAAAAAGAGAGGTTGTGAAAGAAATTGTTTGTCGCTATCCTGTTTTTTTATTATTGAAGATATTCATATTCTTCATAACAAATTCAAACGAATTCATACTTTTTTCAAGCTTTTTTATGTTTGATTTAATCTATTAAGGTTATAGTTTAATCATAGTAAACCACCAATAATTTTGTGGATGAACGTGGTGTTAAAACTCTTTGAGGACTAACGGATGTTTATTCTCGACCCGATGAGGTGTAGGTTCGAATCCTACCGTCCACGTACGTGCAACTTTAGCACTTGATTATACAATATCAGCTTTGAAAGGAAAGATGTCTTATGAAAAAAATGATCGTTACAGGAGCAACATTATCTGCAATTACCTTAGCTGCTTATTCATTTTTGAAACATACACCTAAACATCAACATGATTATGGCAAACTATATAAAAAAGTTGTCTTGAACGATTTGTGTTCAAGACAACTTTTTTATTATTTTTTCACAAGTTTAGTTATTTAAATAGTAAATGATACTCTCCTTCTTCAGCACTATCTAAGAATTGATATAAGATCAATTCCATGATCGCTAACATTGAAATATGCGAAGTGATTTCCATTTTATTTAAAAAAAATTCATCTGTAAAGACATAAAAATTAACATCGCTCATATTTTGAACCACGTTGTTATCTGCACCTGTAATTGAAACAATTAGTGGATGAGTAGCATTTTTTAAATGCTGCATCAATTGAATCCATTCTTCATCTTTGCCCTGATAAGTTAAAATAAATACCAGATCTTCAGCTTTGATCTGCTTTTGGACAACTGCCCGCATCGATTGATCTTCTGGAAACACGACCAAAAAACCAGCTGCTACAAATAAGTATCTTACGTATTGCATCAGCTGCTTATTCATCCCTTTAGCAAATAAATAGATAATTGGCTTTTTTTTCAACCGTTCCCCCACTTTGATCAGACTATTTTTATCGATCACCCGAACAGATTCATTGATATTTTTAAGATATTCTTCTCGATAATCTTTTTGGGAAACAACAAATGGGCTAACTTTTTCTTCTCTTTTCTGGTTTAATAGTGTATATTTGATGACTGTTGTAAATTCACTATAGCCAGAAAAGCCGATTTTTCTAACGAACCTCAAAAAAGTCGTGGTAGATACAAAACAATCATCCGCCACTTCACGAATGCTTTTATTTTTAATTTCATTTAAGTTTTTCACAACATAGTCAAATAGTAGATGTTCATTTTTGGTTAATTCTGCAACATGAGGGTTTACCACTTCAAAAAAGTCCATATACTTCCCTCCTACCTAATTTTAGGAATACTTTGCGCAATACAATGAATATTTCCGCCGCCTAACAAAATTTCTCGAGCTGGAACACCAATAATTTTGCGATTTGGGTATAGTTTTTCTAATAGTGATCCAGCTACTTGATCATTTTTATCATTAAACAAAGGATAAATAATGCCCTCGTTAGCTGTGTAATAACTAACATAACTAGCAGTCAGTCGGTCTCCTGGAAATCTTGGCAGCATGCCGTTTACTGGGTCTACTCCCTGACTTTCTTCTGTTGTGATATACATTGGTTCTGGCATCAACATTTTATGGATAATTAGTTTTCGTCCTTTTGCATCAGTTTCATTTTTTAGCTGTTCATAAGCTGCTTTAGAAATCTCATATTGAGGATCATCAGGGTCATCTGTCCAAGTTAGAACAATTTCACCTGGACGGATAATATTAAGCATATTATCGATATCACCGTTCGTCTCATCCAAAAAGAAACCTTGTTTTAACCAAATAATTTTTTCTACAGTGCAGTATAATTTTAAAATCGTTTCGATTTCCTCTTTTGAACGTTTACCATTTCTCCCTTCAGAAAGTAAAACTTCTTCTGTTGTATATAACGTTCCATCACCATCAAAATGAATCGAACAACCTTCTAAAATAAATTTCTCTAGAGAATAATAGTCAATCCGATTAAACTCGCATAATTTTTCAGCGATCAAATCGTCTTGATCCCACGGAAAGTAGAGTCCATCTAATAACCCGCCCCAAGCGTTAAAACGCCAGTCTACTCCCCGAACGTCTCCTTTCTTATTTATTACATAAATTGGGCCATAATCTTTGATCCAAGCATCATTATTACTCATCTCCATCACTCGGATTGATTCTGGTAGTAATTGTCGGGCATTTTTATATTGCTTAGCAGAAACCAACATCGTTACTGGTTCAAACATCGCAATCGTTTTGGCTACTTCAGCATAGGCTGTTTGTGCTGGTTTTCCACCATTACGCCAATTATCAGGTCGTTCTGGCCAAATCATATAAGTTTCTTCATGTGGCTCAAATTCTCCTGGTACGAAAAAACCATCCATTTTAGGATTGCTAGTTGTTAATTTCATACGAGCTTGTCTCCTTTACCTCATCAGTCGCTAGTGTTTTTATATGTAAGCGATATATTTTAATATATCAGAAAGAAAGAGTAGAAACTAGTTTTTGCCTCTACTCTTCTAATAAAACTAAGCCGTTATAATTGTACCAGTTTCTTCAGTCAACAAATTTTTGATATTTTCTAAGGAGGTGATCACGGCTTTGCCATTGGTATTTTCTTTAATAAATGTTATTGCGGCTTGTACTTTAGGCAACATACTGCCTGGTGCAAACTGATTTTCTTCCATATATTTCTCCATATCAGCAACCCTGACTTTCGTTAGATCAGATTGATTCGGTTGATTAAAATTGATGCTGACATGATCCACACCAGTTAAAATCACTAACATATCCGCATGAATTAAAGCGGCAATTTTTTCAGAAGCGAAATCTTTATCAATCACAGCTTCTACTCCTTGATACGTATCATCTTTCAAAATAACTGGAATTCCTCCGCCGCCACCTGCAATTGTTACAATACTATTTTCGACCAGTTGCTGAATCACTGGATATTCAACGATATCGATCGGTTTTGGTGAAGGAACGACTTTACGATAACCGCGGCCAGCATCTTCTATATACGTTGCAGATGTTTGTTTTTTTTCTCTCTCCATTTCGTCCTTACTTAAAAAAGGACCGATGGGTTTACTTGGTGTTTGAAATGCTGGATCTGTTTCACTGACAACCACTTGGGTCAAAAGAGTTGCTACATTTTTTGAAATATTTCTTTTTTTCAATTCATCAACTAAAGCGTTCTCCAACCAATAGCCAATACTACCTTGAGTCATTGCAACAGCGGTGTCAACAGGCATTGCTGGATTTTTTTCTGTTGCACCTACTTGCTGTTGTAATAATAAGTTCCCAACCTGTGGCCCATTGCCATGCGTGATGATCAATTCATGGCCTGCTTCAATAAAATCTGCTAAATAATAAGCTGTTTGTACTAATGCTTGTTGCTGCCCTTTGGCACTAGGATCTGTGGTTAAAATGGCATTTCCTCCCAGAGCGACTACAATACGTTTTTTCATTTATTTCACCTCACTTTGGTACTTGTTGGGTAATACAGTGGATATTCCCACCGCCTAAAAGAATTTCTCTAGCAGGAACACCAACAATTTTTCTATCAGGATATAATTTTTGTAATAACGCAATGGCTTTTTCATCATTTGGATCATCGAATAAAGGTAAAACGATCCCGCCATTTGCCGTGTAATAATTTGCATAACTAGCAGCCAAACGATCCCCTTTTTCTCTAGGCAATGTTCCTGCTACTGCATCAACTCCTAAACTTTCTTCTTCTGTAATTAAAATCGGTTTAGGTACATATAATTTATGAACAACTAGCTTGCGGCCCTTGGCATCTGTTTCGTTTTCTAAAATGTCCAAACATTCTTTTGAAATTTCATATTGGGGATCGTTTTTGTCATCTGTCCAAGCTAATACAACTTCTCCTGGTTTGGTAAAATTCACAATATTATCTACATGACCATTAGTTTCATCTAAATAAATACCACGCTTTAACCAAATGATTTTTTCTAGTGACAAGTATTCTTTTAGAACTTGTTCTATTTGTTCTTTTGAAAGCTGCGAATTTCTACCTTCTGATAGTAGACATTCTTCTGTTGTGATCAATGTTCCTTCACCATCTACATGAATAGAACCACCTTCTAAGACAAAATCATTTAAACGATACCGATCAATCCACTCTACTTCACAAATTTTTTGTGCCACTTGGTCATCTTTATCCCAAGGGAAATAAAGACCATCGACTAAGCCCCCCCATGAATTGAAGGTCCAATCTACACCACGAATGTCTCCTTCATCATTCTTCACAAAGGTCGGTCCACAATCTCGAACCCAAGCATCATCGTTGGCAATTTCAACAACACGAATATCTTCTGGCAACATATGACGGGCATTATCATATTGTTCAGCAGAGACACCCACAGTCACTGGTTCAAATTCATTGATTGCAGCAGCAACATCTACAAATGTTTTCTGCGCAGGTTTGCCACCGTTACGCCAATTATCTGGACGTTCTGGCCATAAAATATATACGCCCCGATGCGCTTCAAATTCCCCAGGCATGCGGAAGCCGTCTTTTTTCGGTGAACTATCAATTGTTTTCATGTTTTAAACTCTCCTTCTCTTGATTTTTTTCTGCTTCTTTTTTAACATACCCTTTATCCCCTAAGCGAATACAAATTTCTCCAATGATCGTTGCAGCCAGTGTTCCGATCAAGATCGGTATTTTTTCCGTAAACTCTGTACTAGATAACGGAACAATCGAGAAAAATAAAGTAATAACTAACAATGCCAATGGAATATAAGCAATAATTTTTAATAAAACAGGTCCTCCTGGTACTTTGAATGGTCTTTCTTTATCGGGATCGATTTTACGTAATTTCAAAAAAGCTGGAAACATCATGATATAGGAAAGTAATAATGCCACCACATTCAAGGCAAAGAACGCCCAAAAGATATTTTCATTTGGAATAAACGGTGCTGCCACTACTAACACTGAGGCGACTATTCCATTTACAATGGAAGCACCGACTGGCATTTCATTTTTAGGATTTTCTTTGGCAAACACTTTTGGCATATCATGATTTTTGGCAGCATAAAAAGCAACATAGTTTACGCCCAATGCCCAAGAAATTAGATTCGCCGCTAATGTATACATAAACAATAACCCAATAATGATCACAAACGGATTGATTCCACCGACTAATAAAATAAAGCTATCGATCAGCCCGCCTGAGGTTGATAATTGATCTGCCGGAACAGCTGCTCCCATTCCAAATGCAGCAAATAGGTAGAAGAATGCGATCAAAATACCTCCGAAGATAATAGCCTGTGGAATTTGTTTTTTAGGATTTTCCATATCACTCGCTAACGTTGTAACTACTTCAAAGCCTAAGAAGTTAAACAAAATAACTGAGATAAAACTTAAGCTTTCTAGATCAAAGGTTGGTAATAGTGCTTTTCCAGAAAAATCATTGGCCATCCCTTTGGTCACCGCATGATAGATTCCTAAGACACCTAGGCAAACCATGATCGCTACTTTTGCAAAAGCAGCAAGGTTTAAAATCCATTTACTATCACTAACGGGATAACAGCTAATGAATGTCACTGCCCAAATAAAGACTAATTGACCAATCACTAATGCTGGTGTTCCCAGCTCCAAACCAAAGATCTGTGTCATCACTTCCGTAAAAAGAACAGCCAAGCTTGCCATCCAAATTGGAAAATTGATCCAATAAAACCAAGCGACACGTGCTCCCCAACGACGGCCAAAAGCCATTTTGACCCAATCATAGATGCCACCGTCTCCTGTATACGTGGTCCCTAGTTCAGCAGAAATCAAACCATAGGGCAGGAAGAATAAAATAAGTAAAATACCCCACCAGAAAAATTGTGATGAACCGATTGCAGCGGCAGGAGCAGCAGATTCAACAACAAGTATGACAACAACTGCCATTAGAACTGCGTCAAACAACCGAAATTTCTTTTTTTCTTTCATGTTTTGTACGCACCTTTCATTAAGGAAATGGAAATAGAAGTAGAAAAGATTTTATGATCGACTCCACTTCGTTTCCATCATTTCTCTAAATTCACTTAGCAACTACAGCATTTCTCAACATTAATTCAAATTCAGCATCATACTGTTCACCAACTGCTTCACTAGCATAATCTAAGTACGGATTCATAAAGTAAACTAATAATGAACGCATTGCCGTTAAACGATTTTCAGCTTCATCTAAAACGATAGAGTAAGGAGCATCTAATACTTCGTCTGTCACTTCTTCCCCTCTTGTTGCAGGTAAACAATGTAAGAATTTAACATGAGGTGCCGCTCTATCGATCAAGCCTTGATTTACTTGATATTTTGGATAGAAGGTCGCCATCCGTTCTTCTTCTGATAATTCAGCTTCATATAAGCCATACCAAACATCTGTATAAATAAAATCGGCGTCTTTCATTGCTTCTTCTGGATCTTCTGTGATCAAAACACTGCCGCCAGAAAGCTCAGCATTTTTACGACCGATTGCCAATGTTTCTTCTTTGATTTGGAAACCTTTTGGTCCGAATTGAACAAAATCCATTCCCATTTTTGTTGCCATAAACATCGTAGAAACACATACTTGAGTTGCATCTCCTACAAAGACGATTTTACAATCACTAAGTTTTTTACCTACTGGCAAATGTTCTGTCATTGTAATGATATCGCCTAATTCTTGTGTGGGATGGTTATAATCACTCATACCATTGATAACTGGGATCGTTGCATCTTTTGCCAGATCGACAATGGTTTGATGACGTTCAACACGAGCCATTAAGATATCTACTAAACGTGATAACACACGAGCTGTATCTCCTAAAGATTCATGACCACCCAATTGAATTTGTCCCGGCGCTAAATATTGTGCATGACCACCAAGTTGTGTCATTGCTGTTTCAAAAGATACTCTAGTGCGCGTTGACGACTGTTCAAAAATCATTCCTAATGTTTTATCTTTTAAGAGCGGCGGATAGTAGCCATTTTTAATTGATTCTTTTAATTTTAAAGCGAGTTGGATCATAAAATCGATTTCTGCTTTCGTAAAATCATTTGTATCAACAAAGTCTCTTTTTCTCATCATTGCTTCCACCAATCCATTTTTAGTTTTTTATTGTCGGATTCCTCGAGTTTTCCTTTTGACGGATTAAGCATACATCGAAAACCACTCTTTTTGAAGCGTTTTCCAAACTCTTGATGAAGTGCAAAGCAGCTTGTATTTTGTTCCATTTTGCGTAACAGGTTACATAGATCATTTAAGTTCCATACAGCAAAAAGGACAAAAACGAGGGTTAGCTCCTTGCTTTTGTCCTTTTATTGTAATTAAGAATAGATTTAGTTCGTTAAATCTTCTCCATTAGTCGCAATGACTTTTTTATACCAGTCAAATGATTTTTTCTTCGAACGTTTCAACGTACCATTGCCCTCATTATCACGGTCTACATAGATAAAGCCATAACGTTTTTTCATTTCCCCTGTTCCAGCTGAAACAAGATCGATACAACCCCAGGTTGTATAACCTAATAAATCAACCCCATCAAGTTCTACGGCATCTTTCATCGCTTGAATATGAGCTGCTAGGTATTCGATGCGGTAATCATCGATCACATTGCCATTTTCGTCTGGTGTATCTACTGCTCCTAAGCCATTTTCAACGATAAACAATGGTTTTTGGTAACGATCATATAAGTCATTCATAGTTGTACGTAAGCCTAGCGGATCAATTTGCCAGCCCCATTCACTTGCTTCCAAGTATGGATTCTTCACTGAGGCAAAGATGTTTCCAGCTGTTTTTTCATTGATTGCTGGATCGGTGGATTGAACTCTTGAAGAATAGTAAGAAAATGAGATAAAGTCTACTGTATGTTCTTTCAATAATTCTAAATCCCCGTCTTCAATCGGTAATTCGATTCCTTCACGTTCTAATTCTTTCAACGCATAGGCTGGGTATTCTCCACGAGATTGTACATCGATAAAGAAGAAATTCTCACGATCAGCCTTGCGTGCTGCCCAAACATCTTCTGGTTTACATGTATAGGCATAGTTTGTTCCAGCTGCTAACATACAACCTACTTGGTTTTCTGGGTCGACTTCATGAGCGATTTTTGTTGCGATGGCGCTTGCTAATAATTCGTGATGCGCCGCTTGATATTTGACTTGTTCCTTGTTTTCGCCTTCTTCAAAATAAAGACCAGCCCCCATAAATGGTGCGTGTAAAATCATATTGATTTCGTTGAATGTTAACCAATATTTAACTAAGCCTTTGTAACGGTTGAAAATCACGTTACATAGATTTTCGTAAAAGCCAACCATTTCACGACTGCGCCATGCACCATATTTTTCCACTAAGTGCATAGGACAATCAAAGTGAGTGATGGTTACAAGGGGTTCTATATTGTGTTTGCGGCATTCTTTGAACAAATCTTCATAGAACTTCAAGCCTTCTTCATTCGGCTCAGTTTCGTCTCCTAGAGGGAAAATACGACTCCAGGCAATTGATAAACGGTAGGTTTTAAAACCCATTTCGCCGAATAACGCGATATCTTCTTGATAACGGTGGTACATGTCGATCGCATTTTGAGCTGGGTAGAAATGTTCGTCGTCAAAAGCAAACATTTTTTTCTCCCCTGTGATTACTGGAAAACGATCTGGACCAACTGGTGCTAGATCAACGTTAGCTAATCCACGACCTCCTTCGTTATAGCCGCCTTCACATTGATTGGCCGCTGTTGCGCCGCCCCATAAAAAGTCTTTTCTAAATCCCATAAAAAATCATCCTCCAATATATTAGAATAAAAGGTTTCTTATTATCGAATAACCTTCATTACTTGTTCACCTTGTTCTGCCAACGCTTTGGTTAATGTAATAATATCTCCAAAATCTGCTGAATTTGTTACAACAACGGGTGTAATTATATTATAGCCTTTTTCAGCAATTTTTTCTAAGTCAAATTCAACTAACTTATCACCAATTTGAACTCTTTGTCCTTTTTCTACAACATATTCATAACCAGTTCCATTTAGCTGAACAGTATCAATCCCAACATGTATCAATAATTCAATTCCTGAGTCACTCGTTAGCCCAATTGCATGTTTAGAATCAAAAACTGCTGTAACTGTTCCTGAAAATGGTGCATAGACAATACCTTCAACCGGCTTCACTGCAAAACCTTTACCTAAAATTTCTTCTGAAAACATACCATCTCCAACTACTGACAAAGGAACTATTTCTCCTTTTACAGGAGTTGCTACATTAATTACATCTTCAGAAATTGTAGAGTTTACTACTTTATCACTTTCACTTTCTTTTTGTGTTCCTTCAGTAACAGGCTCTTTATATAGAATATATGAAATAACAAAAGAAATCACAATACTAATTGCTGCACCAATACAAGCCATATATAAGTGCTTTAACGTATCATCTCCGATATAACTTGGAAGTGTCAATAAACCTGGTGAACCACCGGTAAAGTTTTTTACGCGGCTAATTCCCATGAATAAGCCCCCAAGACCACCACCGATCATCGCTGCATATAAAGGCGTTTTAAATCTTAAGTTGACACCATATAATGCAGGTTCTGTAATACCAAATAAGCCAGTTAAACCAGCTGAAGCTGCTAATTGTTTGATCGAAGAGTCTTTACTTTTAAGTCCAACTGCTAATGAAGCAGCACCTTGCCCTAGATTTGACGCCAACATTCCTGGATAAATAACTGTGTCATATCCTGTTGTCATACGATTATTGATTCCAATTGGAACAAGACCATAATGAGTACCTGTTGCCACAAATAATGGTGTAAATGCACCAATGATTGTTGGAACTAACCAAGGACTAAAGTTTTCCAATGCTTTGATTCCATTTGAAATACCATCGCTGATAAAGTAACCAATTGGGCCAATAACTACTAAAGAAACTGTACCAACAATAGCAATTGTAATTAACGGTTTGCTAAAGAATTTAATCACTTTTGGTGAAACTTTATCTGCAATTGGTTCAACATATGACATAAACCAAACAGACAAGATAATTGGAATAACTGAAGAGCCGTATGTTACAGCAGAAATCGGCATACCGAACAGATGAATTCCGCCTTCTCCGGCTTCTTTAATCGCATTGACCATTCCTACAAAATTAGGATGGAGTAAAATTCCGCCTACCATCATCGCTAAATACATATTCGTTTTAAATTTCTGAGCAGAAGAAGCCGCTAATAGAATTGGCAAGAAGTAAAAAGCAGAATCTGCCATAAAATCAATAATAATATAGGTTTGTCCAGTTTTATCGATCGCATTGAAAACAACTAATAATGAAAGAACTGCTTTTAACATCCCAGCTGCTGTAATTGCTGGTAGAATTGGCGTAAAAATACCTGTAATTGTATCAATAATTTTTGATGCGGTGCCACGATCATCTTTTTCGTTTGACTCCATTTGTTGTCCGTCTAAAGAGGGTATTTCTTTCAAAATTTCTTTATAGACACTGCCCACATCACTACCAATGATCACTTGATATTGTCCGCCTTTTGAAACAACACCCATAACACCTGTAGTATTTTTTATTTCATCTGTTTGAGCTTTTCCCTCATCTTTCAAGTTAAAACGTAATCTTGTTGCACAGTGAGTTAAACCACCAATATTTTGTTTCCCACCGATTTTTTCAATAATCGATTGTGCTAATTCCTGATAATTCATTCCTTTTCCTCCTAAACATAATAAAAACCATAAAAAATACCTAAGAAACCTCTTGTTTCAAAGAGATTTTCCTAGGTATAGCCTGCTCAAACGCAGTAACAATCCTTTAATTGTTGGTTATTCTTCTGATATGAATGGTAAGATAAATCATTTCATCTTCTTGTAAATCACGACCAAATTCTTTTCCGATATATTCACGAATTTTCAGCGCACAAAGGTATTCTTCTTGATATTTTTCTTTTAACATAAACAGAAAACCTTCATCCTTGTCTTTATCCAGCTCAATTCCACTAAACAAACGCTGTACAAAAAACTTTAAGTGTGTGATAAAACGTTCATAATTTAACGTATATTCATCCAAATCAGTTTTATAATGATACTTAACAATATTGATGATTTTTTGAATGACTTTCGTCATCTCAGAAACTTGGCTGACTTGTGAGAGATCCAGTTCAGCATTAACGATATGCAATGCTATAAAACCTGCTTCATCTTCTGGCAGCACAATGTTCAGACGATTAGAAATCATGTTTAATGCTTCTTTTCCGATCAAGTATTCATGATTATAAAAACGCTTGATTTCCCAAAGAAGTGCATTTCTAACAGGTAAACCATTATTGTGTCGTTCGATCGCATAATCGATATGGTCTGTTAATGTAAGATAGATATTTTCATTCAACTTTTTACCTAAAGAAACTTTGGCAAAACCAATAATTTCATTAGCGACCTGTAAATGCTCTAAACGAACATTTGACAATAGCTGAGTGAGTTTATTTGTACTGATGTCTGCATTACTCGTATACACTTTCTCTACAAGAGCATCATCAATGACATCACCTATCGTTTTTTTAAACCCAATTCCTTTACCCATCACCAATACTTCATGACCGTCTGCATCAAGAGACTTTACAATATTATTATTAATTACTTTTTTTACTTCCATGATATCTCCTCAATGAGATTAGATCAGCTAGCTAATTAAATGTTGATAAAAAGAAATAAAGTATAGCCTGAAAATTCAGTAACAATCTTGATTTCTCTTGTTATTAAAACATGAAAGTAAAGCGTTGTCAATAAAGGAAAAAAACAATCCTTGGCTTTGCTATGTATAAATTCCACTAATTAAATATTATTGTTACTTATCGTAAAACAATAAACAGCAAGACCGATTTGATTCATCTGTCTTGCTGTTTTTATTTCTCTCACTAATTATATCGAGTCTACTTAATATAAATACTTATTTCTTAAAATTTCTAAGTGATCTTTATCTACCGCTAATACTTCTTTTAAATAATTAGTTATCGTACCATAGCGTTTCTCTACAGTATTATAAGCACCATCTAAATAATCTTCTCTTGTTTGCTGTAGTGATGCCAGAAATGCTAATACATCTTCATTGTCAGTATATTTTTTATAGATTGCCATCCTTTTTGCATTTCTAGGCGCATTCATTTGATCAGTTAATAAATAATCTTGATAAATTTGTTCTTTATCTACACCCAATGCACCTAGATACAAGGCAGCCGCCCAACCCGTTCGGTCTTTCCCACCTTGGCAATGGAAAATCAGAGGCGTTACATCGTCTTGTAGGAGAGTTTTGAAAAATTTTTTATACGCCTCAATGGCATTTGCTCCTACTACCAATTGCTCCATTTGTTTGATCATGACATTGCGGTTTTTAATCAACTGCTGGCGACCTTCATCTGTCTTTACCATTACTTCTAATTGAGCTATTTTGTCTTCATCTTTTTTTGAAACAGATTGAGTACTAGCTTGTTGGGCAATGTCTGCATGAGGATTAAAATTAAATGTCTCACTTGTTGAAATCAACTTGTTTGGATCTTTGGCAATTTCTTCTGGCGAACGAAAATCAATGATTCGTTTAACTCCCATACGTTCAATGTATTCTTGACCATGCTCGTCGATTTGATGCAAGGCATCTGAGCGGAAAATTTTCCCCCAACTAGTTAATCGATTATCCGTTGTAAGGTAGCCCCCCATATCACGGCAATTATATAAATTAGTCAAAGGTACTCTTCGTTCTGCTCCTATAAAAGTTGTTACGTTTGATTTTAGATGAAAGTAAAGACGTTCTTTAGGATCTGGATCCGTCAATTTTTGCCAGCCTGTTTCGTAAAATTCAAAATAGATAGTATTATTCAAAGTTGAACTGTTTGTCCCATAATATACTTTTACAGGAACTTCCACTGTATCAGGAATGCAGATCGCCAATTCATCCCCGTCTCTTTTCACTTGAAGTGCTTGCATCATTTCACGCTCCTACTGATTTTCAAGATTTGCAGTTTCTTCTGCAACTCCTTGACTATCCAATTTTTTCATAAATGGCAGATACAGTAATAATACCACAACAAATTGAATCAACTGTACAACCAATCCTTGCCAACCAGCTGCCATAAAACCAGATAAGAAAGTTGGAAGATTTTTAGGCACATTCACACTAATAACTGGTAAAAATCCAATAATTGTAGCGATATATGCAATCCCTACGCAGACAGCTGCTGAAAGAGTCAATGGAATAAAAATGATTGCATTCATGATCATCGGAATCCCAAATTTCATTGGTTCAGTGATTCCAAAAATACTTGGCACTAAAGAGATTTTTCCAATTGATTTGAACTTTTCACTTCTGCTCATCCAAACTAAAATGACTGCTAATGCTAAGGCTCTAGGTCCTTTAAATGCATCTAAGAAGAATGAATTGATAATATTAGTAGCTGCTTCTCCAGCTGCTACTGCTTCCATATTTGCATATGCTTGTGTTGTAAATAAGACCGCAATAACTGAACCTACTACCATGCTTCCGTGAATACCAAAGAACCATAATAATTCTGATAAAAACATAATGAATAAAGCGGACCAAATCGAACCACCTAAAGATTCAAGTGGTGTTTGAAGATTTGTATAAATAAAATCATGAACATTTCCAAATTTAGTCTCAGCAAATGCTGTGCTGATCATAAGTATTACGATAAAAATAATTGCTGCTGGAACGATTGCTTCAAACGTTTTCGCAATAGCTGTCGGCACACTTTCAGGCATTCTAAAGGTGATACGTTTTTCTACCATCTTAGCAAACACCCAAGTCACGACTAATGCTACGATCATCCCAACGAAAATGCCTTTTGATCCTAAATAAGTTAACTCAAACGCCATCGCAGGCTTCTCTTTACCAATATCAAATGCAGTAATTGGAGTTAAAACAAAAAACGAAGCCAATGATAAAATAATTGAAGAAATCGCATCTCCTTTTTTCTCTCTTGCCATTGCACAAGAAATACCGATAATCACATAAATCGTGATAAGATTACTTGAAATAGATGTTCCTAACGAACAAGCTTTCATCACCATTTCAGGTAAGCCAGGAATCATTCCAATAATCGTTGCCAGACTTCCTACAATCGTGATTGGTAGGGTCATCATCATCCCATTAGCGATACTCTTAACAAAAGTATTATTTGAAAACTTATTGACAAATACATTCAACCCATTAATAAATGAACTTTTTTTCGTTTCTGACATTTGTAGTCCTCCTTTAACTATCCTTACCTAGATGCAATGACTTCTTGTGCCTTTTTAAAAACTTTTTCCCCATTCATCATGCCGTAATCCATCATCTCGATCACTAAAACTGGAATATTAGGATACTCTTTTTTCACATCGTCTTGTTGGTAACCAACTTGTGGGCCTAATAAAATAATATCTGAACCTGTCACTTTTTCTTCAAGTTCACTAAGACCACATGCGGAAATATTCGCTTCAATTCCTTGTGAATTGGCATACTCTTCCATCTTTTTAACTAACATTCCTGTTGACATTCCACCTGCACATGCTAATGTAATTTTCATCCTAAATCACCTTTTCCTTTTTATTTTTAATCATTCTGTTTAATTAAAATACGCAATTCTTGGAGTTCTTCATGTAAATCAATAAATTCTTTGGTAAAATCTGTTGCAGTAATCGCTGCCATCATATGATCTTGCGCATGTGTCAAAAACATATTTGCCGGTTCATCCGGATTATTCGCAAATTTTTGTAAAATATCTGTGTGATACTGATGAGCAATTTTTAAATTACTTTTGCTCTCCTCTAACATTTTTTTTGCGCTAGCGTTCTCTCCATTTTTAGCTTCTTTGATTGCATTCATCGCTAATGACTTTGCATTTCCAGCATAAACAATGATCTGCATAACGTCTGTCTCTGAAATCATTTAACCTTCTCCCTTCAAACACTAATTACGTTTACATAGTTATATACGCAATAAGTGTGCCAAACAATTAAGAGTTTGATTTAATAGCAATCACAGCACATGTGTTTCTTACTACATACAGATAAAACACATTTATCTTGAAGAGCAAAACACATTGTCATAAATAAAACAGATGACTTTGACTATTTCGATGCACAACATTATACTTAGTCCATAGAATACAAAACACACTATCTATCAAAGGTCGGGGAAAAAATGAAAAGAATTGATAAAGTAGCAGAATTACTTACCCAATACTCTGAAGAACTGCCTGTAACTGCGAGTGAAATTGCGGAACAGCTAAGTATCACTCGAGCAAATGTCAGCAGTGATTTAAACCAATTAGTTAAATTAGGTAAAGCAAAAAAAAGTGGCACTAAACCTGTTTATTTCTACTCAACATCTTCAAAAAAAGAAGCTACAGATAATATTTTGGACGAATTTATCAAAAAAAACCCTAGCCTTTTTCACTGTGGTGAACAGGCTAAAGCAGCTGTATTATATCCACCAAATGGAATGCATATCCTATTGACTGGAGAAACTGGTGTTGGAAAGAGTATGTTTGCTGAATTTATTTATACTTATGCTGTAACACAGAAAAAAGTGAAAGCGGATTCTAAATTTGTCACCTTCAATTGTGCAGACTATGCCAACAATCCACAATTATTAGTGGGTTCTATTTTTGGCGTTCTTAAAGGCGCTTATACTGGTGCAGATGATGATCGAGTAGGATTACTGGAAAAAGCAAATGGCGGTATTTTATTTCTTGATGAAGTGCATCGCTTGCCTCCTGAGGGACAAGAAATGCTATTTACCTTCATTGATCGAGGTATCTATCGAAGACTTGGTGAAACAAGTAGTGAAAGACAAGCACAAGTATTACTCGTTTGTGCAACAACAGAAGACACTTCATCTTCTTTGCTCCAAACATTTATCCGTAGAATACCAATGAGAATCGAAATCCCTAGTTTAGTAGACCGTGGTTTAGAAGAACGCTTAGGTTTGATTTCAACTTTCTTCCAAAACGAAACAAAGAAATTGAGAACACCAATAGAAGTCTCTACCAATACGGTTCGAGCTTTATTAGGATACCATTGTCCAAATAATGTAGGGCAGTTAAAAGCAGATATTCAACTGCTTTGTGCAAAAGCTTACGCCCAGTTTATTGCTAGACAAGAAGAAACCATCAAAATCAGTAGTTATGAACTTCCTCATTATATCCGGGAAGGTCTTTACAATACGGAGGACCGAAAAAAAATCTGGCTTCTTCTACCAAATATGAATGCTCGCTTCTTCCTTTTTAACGAAGAAGAAACCACACTATTTTTACCCAAAGATACAAAAGGAAATGATATCTACCAAATCATTGAGCAAAAAATGAGTGATATGGAACGAATCGGTTTGGATCTTTCTCAAACATCTGAAATCATCGACACCACGATCACCAATTATTATCGCTCATATAATAGCGATAATATTGTTGATTTAACAAACCTCGAACAGATTGTAGGTTCTGAAATCGTTGCAACAGCTAATAAAGTATGTGAAAAAGCCTCTCGATTATTAAACGTTTATCTGTCAGATAATGTCCGTTATGGATTAGCCCTCCATTTGTATAATACAATTCAGAGAGTCAAACGAGGTCAGACGATTATTAATCCGCGAATCACAGAAATTAAAAGCGAGTTTCCTCGACTTTTTGAAGCGGCTCAACATTGTCTTTCTGTTA
This sequence comes from Candidatus Enterococcus ikei, assembly GCF_017316105.1. Taxonomy (NCBI): domain Bacteria; kingdom Bacillati; phylum Bacillota; class Bacilli; order Lactobacillales; family Enterococcaceae; genus Enterococcus; species Candidatus Enterococcus ikei. The sequence goes on along the minus strand of NZ_JAFLWD010000008.1, from coordinate 7,386 downwards.
TCGAAGCTGACTTTAGCATCCAGCTCCCTGAAGATGAAGCCGGTTTTCTTGCACTATTTTTCACCTCTGAGGAGAGTCCAAATAAAAACAAAGCTAAAGTTGAAGTTATCGTTGTGGCTCACGGGGAGTCAACCGCAACAAGTATGGCTAATGTGGTCAACAAGCTTCTCGGAGAACGGATAGCTGTCGGATTTGATATGAGCCTTGAAGAAAAACCAATCGTTGCTTTGACTAACATTCAAAAGTATCTCTCTAGCAAAGATCAGTTAAAAGATGTCCTATTGTTGGTGGATATGGGTTCTTTGATTAATTTTAGTGATGAGCTAGAAAAAAAACTAGATATTCACATCCGTTGCATTGAACTTGTCAGCACTCTTCACGTTTTAGAAGCTAGTCGAAAAGCTTCCCTTGGCTATGGTTTAAATGAAATATTTGAATCAACTATGAATATCAAAGGTCTTTCTACTTACCAAAAAAAGAATGACGAACAAAAAAAATTAAAATTGTATATTCTTACACTCTGCACTACAGGTGAAGGTTCTGCCCAACTAATAAAAAAAATGCTAAGCAGCCGATTGAACTTAAGAGGTGGTGAATGTGAAATTGTCTCTCTACAAATAACGGATGAACATTTATTAGAACAAACCATTAGTAACTTAAGTCAATCAGGAAAAATCATTTGTACGATTGGCACTTTTCAGTTGACTCTACCCTCTCCACATTTTTCGATTACCGATGCGTTAGATGAGACAAAAACAGCAAAAATCCAGTCTCTTATTGATTATGAAATAGCCTTTGAAGGTATGCGAACTAATATTGCTAGTATGCTTGAATACGAACATGGTGAAAAACTAATCTTTTCAGTACGAGAATGGGTTGAAGCAATGGCTTTAGAAATTAATCCTGATATTTCTTATGAAATAAAAGTAGGATTAGCATGCCATGTTGTTTGTATGATCGACCGTTTAAAACAAGGAAAAAATGTCAGTAGCTTCCCACAAACAACAGCATTTCAAGAAAAATATACAAAGGAAATAAAAAGCGTCCAAAAAAATAGTCAATTTTTAGAAACATATTACGCAATTAGCATACCGCAAGATGAAATATTTTATATTACAGCCTTTTTTATGAGTGAATCATTTATTTAAAACAGTTATCCTAAAAAAGAAGCGACGAATCAATCTTCTATAAGTAGATTAATTCGTCGCATGAATTTTATTAAAATGAAAGCTGCGTATTGTCGAAACATCCAAGTCACTTGTTCATTAGTCATCAATACAACTCTTTTCCAAGTTACTTCTTCTATTCATATTCTTCTTCGGTTGCAAAATACTGATTATGAATAAACACAAATATCAAACCAATCAATACCATAAATGCGGCAAAATAGAATGTCACACTAGAATTCCAAATTTCTGCTAATTTTCCAGCTACAAAAGGTGCGATTGCTCCACCAAAAAAGCGAATAAAACTATAAGAAGACGAAGCAACACTTCTTTCAATTTCAGGAATCTCCATCGCAATAGTTGTCAACAACGTATTGATCAAGCCTTGGAAAAAACCTGCCAAAATTACACCTAAAGCAACTAATTCAGGCGCTTGTGCATTAAATCCAATAAAACTTAAACAAGCAAAGAAAAAGAATAATGCTAGTAAAATTGTTCTATAAGTATTGATTCTTTTCTCTAAAATAGGTGCAATAAATACAGAAGCAATTGCTAGTAAAGAGCCCCAGCCAAAAAAGACAAAACCAACTTGCATTTCTGTAAATCCTTCAAGTAAAAATGGCGCATAAGCTAACAACGTAAAAAAGCCAAAATTATACAACAACGCAATAATCCCGATTGAACGTAGCTTATGGTTACTTAATGCTTTAATCCCTGCAAAAAGAGAAACTTTTTTCTTTGGCTTCGCCATAGGAGATAATAACAATCCAATCGCTAACGTTGCGATAAACATCAATGTCGCCACACCGAAAAATGGTAAGCGCCAAGACATACTTCCTAACACGCCTCCAAGTAAAGGTCCAATAGCCATTCCTAGCCCCATAGAAGCTTCATACATAATAATAGCTTTTTCTGTTTGACCAGCCAGAACTCCGACAATTGTTGACAAGGCAGTTGAAATAAATAAAGCATTTCCCAAGCCCCAACCAGCACGCAAATAAATCAGCCCATTAATCGTTTCAGAAAAACCAGCTAAACATGAAAACCCTATAATAATAATAAGTCCGAAAATCAATGTTTTCTTTGCACCGATCCTACTTGAAATAAAACCTGTAAACAACATCATGACACCTGTCACCAGCATATAACTTGTAAATAGAAGTGTTGTTTGCGCTGGTGTAGCATCCAACTGTTTCGCGATTGTTTTTAAGATAGGATCAACTAAACCAATTCCCATAAATGCAATCATACAAGTGAACGCAACTGCATACGCGGAACGCAGTCCACCTTTATCAACCTTCACTTCTTCTAAACGTTCCTCTAAAAATTCTGATTCTTCCACTTCATTACCTTCTTTCTATATAAAAATACTACATAAATAAATACATGTCAATATTTACATGTATTTATTTATAATGTTTCTGCTTAATTTGTGCTATAATGGAAAATAAGCGGATTCAACATGGAAAAGGAGACCAGTTAGTATGAATACTCTTAGTTATATTTTACTTTGTATGTTAGTCAGAAAACCTTGTACCGGTTACGAATTAAAACAGTACCTCTCACTTTTTTGGGAAGCCCACCATAGTCAAATCTATACTTCGTTAGCAAAGCTTTTAAAAGAAGAATATGTTTCAGTTGAAAATGACGAAAAACATTCTCAAAAAAAAATCTACCATTTAACTAAAAAAGGAGAAAAAGTCGTCAATGTTTGGATAGAAGAAGAAACAAAAGAACCTTCTCAAAAAGACGAATTTCTTGCCAAAATGTATGTAGCTTCGATCTTAGATAAAGATACAGTCAAAGGTCTACTTTTCGAAAGAAAACAGCATCAATTAAAAATACTCAAGCAAAATCAAGAGAAACAAGCTCAAATCGATCAATTAACAGATCCACAAGAAAAACAAAAAAACTTTGGACGTTTTTTAGTCATCCAAAGAAAAATACGTATATGTGAAGAAGAGTTACAATGGTGTCAGTGGGCCGAAGAACAAGTTGAGCAGTTATTTTCTTCTAATCAATTGCTATAAGCTGATTTTTAACGATACAAAAAAGGAAAGAAAACAATTAAATGTCTTCTTCCCTTTTTTGTATCATTATATTTTATTTTTACGTATTTTAACTATGATAATTGATGTAAAAGAAAGAAATAGACCTAAAAATAATAAAAACACTTGATCTTTTTCTCCTGTTTTAGGTAATACTTGCTGTTCTTTATTTTTTTCAGTATTTTTAACTTTTATGTTTATTCCGCCTGATCCTAGAACATTATCTTTATGATTATCAATTTCTGTATTTTTTTCATAGTTATTTCCCTCAACAAATACAATTATTTTTTTAGATATTTTACCATAGGAATAAATTATCTCATATTCGCCCACTTTTGATGTATCCACTACGCCAGTAACTTTGATGTCCTTGAATTCAACAAATGCACCCGCTTTGTCAGTCGCACCATCAAAATTATCTTCTGGATTCCATTTATCTCCTACTTTAATCGCTGAGCTTTTCACATGAATACTTTCTTTATTTTCTTTTACAGTAACTACAATCGCTTTTACACTGTTAGCATATGCATAAGTAATTGGATACCTTCCCGGTACTTGAGTGTTAACTATCCCAATGATCATACTTTCATTAAATGGAATACTCATTCCATCTTTGTCATTTGCAGAAACAAAGTTATCTTGACCATTCCAGTCATCTCCTACATAAATGAACGAGTCTTTTGCCTGAATACTTTCTTTGTTTTCTTTTACGGTAACAGTTACCGTTTTTGATATACTACCATTTTTATAAGTAACGTGATAAACTCCCGGTACCTTTGGGTTTACCGTATCTTTTGTCATGCTAGGATCAAATTCTATAATCTCCCCATCAATATCAGTTGCCGAAATAAAATTATCTTTAGCTTCCCAAGTTTCTCCTATGTAAACAATAGAATCTTTTACTTCGAGTGTTTGCTTATTCTCTTTCACAGTAACAGTAATCGTTTTAGATATACTTTTATTTGTATAAGTAACTTCATAACTTCCAGGAACATTCGTATTAACTACATCATCCGTCATACTCGGATCAAAGGGTAGAATATTTCCATCCTCATCGGTTGCTGAAATAAAATTATCTTCTGGATTCCAGTCTTCTCCAACATATATCATAGAATCTTTTACTTCTAAAGTTGGTAATTTTTCAGCCCAATAATAATTACCGCTCATTGTTGAACCGTCATACTGCTCTGCTAATTCGTCTGATGTGTAAACAGGTCCTTTATGATCTCTTTGCCATTTGCCATAGTAAGGTGCAGTAGCACTAGGCATTGGTAGTTTTACTTCGTCTTTAAATTGAAATAGCTCCCCAAGTTTAATATGTTTAAGCCGCTTCATATTATCAAACATTTCATACATATAAACTACTTGACTCGTATTAAAACTGGATAAATCTAAACTACTTATTAGGCTAGCACTAAACATGTTATTTATATTTCTCGCTTGACTTATATCAAAATTTGATAAGTCTAAGTTCTCTATTTGGCTACCATTAAACATATTATCCAACTCTTTTACGCTACTTGTATTAAACTTAGATATATCTAAATTATTTAATTTACTCCATCTAAACATAGCATTCATATTTGTCACTTGAGTCGTATCAAACCCGGACAAGTCTAAATTATTCAAATCAAGGCCACTAAACATGCCACTCATATCTGTTGCTGCGCTAGTATTAAAATTTGATACATCTAAGCTCCTCACATTACTTCCACTAAACATACCACTCATATCTTCTACAAGACCAGTATCAAAGTTCGTTATATCTAAGTTACTCAAATTTTTAGTACCATAAAACATACTTCTCATAGAAGTGACTTTACTCGTATTAAAGCTTGATACATTTAAACTAACTAAACTAGTAGTATAAGAAAACATAAAACCCATCTCTTGAACTTGGCTTGTATCAAAATTTGATAAATCTAACACTACCAAACTACCTGCATTAGCAAACATGTCACGCATAAATTTTACTCCACTTGTATCTAATTCACCTAGGTTCATAATTTCAGTCACATGATTTAAGTCTGAAAAAAGATGGGAAGAGTTGCTAGCTGCTTTAACAGGACCATCAAAAATTATTTTATTGATTTGATTTTTAAATTGGGTCCAAGGAGATCTATTTTGAGTATTTGCAAATTCTCCGCTAGCTATGTGCAAGGTGCCTGTAGAATCAAGTTCCCATTTACTAGTACCAAATGTCCCTGAAACCAAAACCGCTTTTGAAGATCTTTCATTCTCTTCTTCATTTTCCATAATTGGTTCAGTAAATACTTCAGATCCAGTTACAGAATTATCTGTTTCATCTGTTGTATATTGACTTGTAGTTATTGCTTCATTAACATCAGAACTAGTGACACTTGAGCTTTCAGTTTCTGCAGTCCGATCTATATTATCAGAATTTTCTACTACCATCATTTCTGCACTTGTCAAAACTGGGCAAATATAACTAGCCAGTAAAATAGACAAAAAACAAATGTTTATTTTTTTCATAGTAACCTCTTTTATCTTATTTCTATTAACATACTAAGAGTATAACAACGACTGCAGTTTAATCGACATATCTTTGCTAACTTAGCAATAGTTAACATCTTACCAAATATCAATAGAAAAGTCTACAGTATCATTTTTTTTAAGTTTAAAACACTATCAAACCAGTCTTATATTGAACTTAAATGTGTCACAATTTTTTCTGATACTAATTTAATGATATCTAAAAGACTCAACTACTTACATTTCAATTCTTATATAGAATAGAACAAAATGAACCTCTTCTATATTAAACAAAAAGAAAAACATCAACGTATAGTTTACGTTGATGCTTCATTGATACCGGCGGCCGGGGTCGAACCGGCACGATCGTGAGATCACTGGATTTTGAGTCCAGCGCGTCTGCCAATTCCGCCACGCCGGCATGAAATATTTTTTTGCAAGGCGGTAACCGGATTTGAACCGGTGATGAAGGTTTTGCAGACCTCTGCCTTACCACTTGGCTATACCGCCATAATATGAAATTAATAATTCTCTTAAAGAGAAAACTGGGGTAGCTGGATTCGAACCAACGCATGACAGGATCAAAACCTGTTGCCTTACCGCTTGGCTATACCCCAAAAATTAGAGCTAAGGGCGACTGATGGGAATCGAACCCACGCGTGGCGGAACCACAATCCGCTGTGTTAACCACTTCACCACAATCGCCATAAAACATATAAGATAATACTTAGAGCTAAGGGCGACTGATGGGAATCGAACCCACGCATGGCGGAACCACAATCCGCTGTGTTAACCACTTCACCACAATCGCCATAAAATATTAACAGGGATAGTAGGAATCGAACCCACAATGACGGTTTTGGAGACCGTAGTTATACCGTTTAACTATATCCCTACTATGTAATGGAGGAAAGTGGATTCGAACCACTGAACCCTAAGGAACGGATTTACAGTCCGTCGCGTTTAGCCACTTCGCTATTCCTCCAAATGGCGCAAGACAGAATCGAACTGCCGACACACGGAGCTTCAATCCGTTGCTCTACCAACTGAGCTACTGCGCCAAGAAACTATAATAATAACGGTCTGGACGGGACTCGAACCCGCGACCTCCTGCGTGACAGGCAGGCATTCTAACCAGCTGAACTACCAAACCGTAATTTAATGGAGGTTGACGGGATCGAACCGCCGACCCCCTGCTTGTAAGGCAGGTGCTCTCCCAGCTGAGCTAAACCTCCAAAAAATATAAATGACCCGTACGGGAATCGAACCCGTGATACCGCCGTGAAAGGGCGGTGTCTTAACCGCTTGACCAACGGGCCAATAAGAAACTTAATACGGAGAGTAAGGGATTCGAACCCTTGAGACAGTGTTAACCGTCTACATGATTTCCAATCATGCTCCTTCGGCCTCTCGGACAACTCTCCAGAGTTAAAAGAAGCAAAATATTACTCATAAATCCTATATTAAGGAACTCCGGCAGTAGGACTCGAACCTACAACATCATGATTAACAGTCATGCGCTACTACCAACTGAGCTATGCCGGAATAATTAGCGTGGCGACGTCCTACTCTCACAAAGGGAAACCCTTCACTACAATCGGCGCTAAGAAGCTTAACTTCTGTGTTCGGCATGGGAACAGGTGTATCCTTCTCGCTATCGCCACCACACTGGGTGTTGT